>DASULB010000031.1:0-2083 GCA_036278455.1 Chitinophagaceae bacterium
AAATATTTGTGAATGCAACGCCCATTCAGACGCGTAGTGGATTTCAATGGGATGCTACCATAAATTTCTCAAAAAACAAAACGACTGTGGTTTCCCTGGCGCCCGGGATTGAAGCCATTGTTTTGGCCGACGTACAGGAAGGCCAGATTGAAGCAAGGCCGGGAGAATCTTACGGCAATATAGTAGGCAATGCATTTGAAAGAACGCCCGATGGCAGGTTAATAGTGACGGCGCCTGATGCGCAGGGAAATGGCGGGGGAAA
This sequence comes from Chitinophagaceae bacterium, assembly GCA_036278455.1. Lineage (GTDB taxonomy): Bacteria > Bacteroidota > Bacteroidia > Chitinophagales > Chitinophagaceae > FW021-bin31. Next base: position 263 of record DASULB010000031.1, read on the forward strand.
ATATGTGGCTAACCGGGAAAACAATATTTTAGGGAATATACAACCCGACTGGATGGCCGGGGTGAGCAACACTTTGTCTTATAAAGGGTTTTCAGTGAGCGCTTTACTTGATTTTAAGATTGGTGGCAAACTTTTTTCCAATACCAAATATTTTCAGAATGCAAGAGGTATCGGAAAAGATACAGAAAAAAGAACCAACCTTAAATCAGACGGGGTGATACCGGTTAAAAATGATGCGGGGGAGGTGACTGGCTATGTACCTTATGACGGCCCGGTAAATCCCATAGACTATAACAACATGGCCTGGGCCGGTATACTTGAGTATTTCGTCATTGACGCCAGCTATATTAACTTGCGGGAAGTTACTATAGGATATACCTTTAGCCAATCTCTATTGAGTAAGCTGCCTTTTACAAACGTGAAGCTTTCCCTGGTAGGCAGAGATCTCCTTTATTTTGGTAATAAGGATTTTAGGAATCTCGGGATCGCTCCTGACGCTTCAGCTGTCAGTACAGACGCTGCAGAACAGGGAGTGGAAAGAATGTCAATACCTCCCACCAGAAGCATAGGCTTTAATGTGGGCCTTACATTCTAATCATTCAATGTCGCTTATTAAAGAAAGAAACCATGAAACTTAACATCAAATTAATAGCTGCCCTCGGATTGCTTATTGTTTCCGCCAATTCATGTACCGATCGTTTTGAGGAATTGAATACCAATCCCAACACAGTGACGGAGGATATCATTGACCCGGATCTGCTCTTTACCAGGGTTGAAAAAGTAGCTGTCTTCAGCCTTTATGACGGAACAGAAGCGGCCTGGGCCGGATACACTGTTAATACCGGGGCCGCCTATTTCAGAACCATGGACCGGTCTGGCATCTATAACAATTCATATAAAAGTTATCTGATCAATCTGAATGAAGTGATACGGCTGACTGCGGATAATCCTGATCTTATCAACAAAAATTCAATAGCAAGGATCTTCCGTGTGTGGGTATACCAACGGCTGACGGATACTTATGGAGACGTGCCCTATACTGAAGCTGCATTAAAAGCAGAAGATGCGATCACTTCACCGGCTTATGACACGCAGGAAAGTATATACGTTGACATGCTAAAGGAGCTGAAAGAAGCCTCCGCTCTCCTGAATGACAACGGTGATCTGATTGGTTTTGGCGACGCAGACCTCCTTTACGCCGGGGATGTGAATAAATGGAGGCGCTTTGCAAATTCATTAAGGTTGAGGCTGGCCATGCGCATCCGCCATGCAGATAAAAACCTGGCAAAAGACCAGGTTACCGACGTGTTGAAAAGCGATTTGTTGTCCGGTAATGATGATAATGCTTCTATTACCACCAATACAGACGTAAGGGACAATATGAGTCCTATATACCTGAATTGGGATGCCGGTGACCGAGCCCGTCCCTGGATTGCCGGGCAGACTATTGTGGAGAATCTTAAGAAAAACAATGATCCCCGCCTGCCGGTTTACGTGGATCCTGCTCCCGACGGGACCAGCGGATACCGGGGTTTGCCCATAGCATTATATCTGGATGAGAAACTGGCGTACCCCGAAGGGTCTTTTTCTTTCATCGGCGCTTATTTTTACTCTTCGCCCATTATTAAAATTAATATTTTAACTTACGCTGAAGTAGAGTTTTTACGTGCCGAAGCAGCCCTGTTGGGCTGGGGGACAGGCGATGCTGAAACCTATTACCGGGATGGTATTACCGCTGCCATGCAAAATACCCAAAAGTTAATGGAAATGGCTGAGCCCGAAGTCGATATTCCCGGTTCAGTGGCCCTGACGGACGCCGAG
>DASULB010000032.1:0-14942 GCA_036278455.1 Chitinophagaceae bacterium
TTACGTTTAACTCCAAACTCCGATAAAACAACTGGTAAAAGGATATGATATTTCAGAAGCTGTTATGAAGGGATTTGACATTTTAAAAGGGTAAGTTACAGGCTTTTCTTTTTAAAACAAATAAATCTTTTGAATTTAGGCCAGTATTTCACCTAAATGCAAAATTGTCTGATAATTTTAAACAAATCATTCCTATTGAACGAAACGCATCAGTTCGTATGCATGCGTGAAAAGGCATGCAAAAAAACGTTTTCCGATGCGGCTGGTCTTATCTCAGTCAGTTTTGCATGTAATAGAGGGGGCGAAGGTGTGGATAATTAAATAAAAAAAGCAGCATGACTGTTTGTCTAAATAATTGATAATCAATATACATATATGATTATCGCAAAACACATATCCAAAGCATAGAGAAAGACTTACAATGCACCGATCGCATTCACTCCTTGAATGGCTTAGGATAACCACCCCACAGTTACCGACCTGTTTTTTTGTGTCAAGGTATTGACTGCAGGGATTACGGTTTTTTTGGCCGGCTATAATGATGTATTTTAGTTTATTGATTTGTTCGCGAAGCATTTTGTTATTTATAATTTATTAACGATTATGTATAAAAAATTATTTTACCTGATATTCTTTATTATTTATACTTTCAGGGCAACCAGTCAGGCAAATACCTATGCCATTGCCACGTCGAACCGGAATAACAGGCAGAGGACTTATTCTTTTAGTGAAAAACATCCCGGTGAGGCCATTTCCATATATAGGGGAAATACCTTTTATTTCCAGGATGCAAATGGTAAGCCGATGGTCCTTATTGGATATTATTCCTGGGATACTTTTTCCAATGTGAATTTTGATTATGTCAGAATGTTTGATTCTCTCAAGGCCCGGGGACTTAACTTTACACGGGTATGGCTCTGGAAACAATATACCTGGGATTCGGCTGATAGAGCCCCGAATATTTGCCCTTACCGGCGCGAAGGCCCTGGGGTGGCCAATGATGGTAAACCTAAATACAATCTGGATAAATATGATCCAGCTTTCTTTGACCGGCTTAAACATATGTGTAAAGCGGCCCAAAAGCGCGGAATATATCTGCAATTGATCCTGTTGGATACCTGGATGCTCAAGCATGATTATCTATGGCGCCTGGCGGCATTTAACAGAGACAATAATATAAATCACGTGGACGGCGATCCACTGAATACAGGTACTGGTACAGATGGAGAGCATGGCTATTGTTCCCAGGGGAATCCTCAAGCGCTTAAATATCAAAAGGCGTATATCCGCAAAGTAGTTGAGACGGTCAATTCATACGATAATATTTTCTTTGAAATAGCAAATGAGAATTTTTATAATAAACAATGGGAATTGGCGCTTTGTGATTTTATCAAAAAAATTGAATTAGAAATGCCAAAGCAACACATGACCATGCGACGTGATTTTCCCAGTCATCCGGATTTCGTACAAAGCTGGGATCCTGAAACCGTTCATAAAAATATCATAGCCAAACACAATCTGAAAGTGCCGTTGATCTTTGATACAGACGGGATGATCGCCAAGGACGACAATGAAGTCCGTAAAGCAGCCTGGTCTGCTGTGGCCAGTGGAGCGCAGTTTGATTATTTAGAGGGAGGTATTACCTATCTGAAAGATACGATCCTGAGAGGATCGGGCGCTGAGGTTCACATGCAAATCGGTTATATGGCCCGGTTTATGAAAGCCATGGAACCCTGGACATTGAACTCAGCCGATGATCTGATCAAAAATGGTTTTGCTATGGTTATGGCAAATAAGAACAAATTGTTCGCTTACCTTCCTAAAGGAGGTGCACTCACGCTTGACATATCCGGATTAAAAGGTAAAATAAAAGGCCAATGGTATGATCCAAGATCCGGAAAGTACAGCAAAAAGTTTTTATTATATCCGGATAAATTGGCAAAGTTCGATGCTCCGGATCATCGTGATTGGGTATTGTTTTTGAGATCCTATTGATGGTTCGAGCCACATCCTATAAATTTCAATGATGCCTTCCCTCAATTAATGAATTTGATGCGGCTAGGGACGCTTATGTTGGTGTAAGGCGGTATCGCCTGATGGTTGGGGGCAGAGCCCTCCCCAGCACGATCGGATAGGATGATGTCCCTACAAAACAGAAAGCAACATGACTGCCACATGATTGCAGGTCGGAAAATTTCTTCAGGTATCACTCAGCTTCCTTTATGCTGGTTATTTTCTTGATTTCTCCCTTGTCTATCAATTTTAGCATTTGATTCAGTACAGGCTGTCCGTTAAAATGTTTACTTTTACCCATGGTTAGCTTTTTTGTTTTGCAATGCAACGGTACCCATTGCGGGCTAATTCCCTTGTCAACCCCTTATTTTTTACCGGACAACCGTAGAAAAAATATAGTCAAGCAGTACTTTTTGCTATAAGAAAAAATAACACGTTGGTAAAGCAGGATTCCTTTTGCTTGTTTGTTAAAAAAGATGAAATCAGCTCTGTCAAAACTATTCCGTTTTACTGCCATGAAAATATTCGTGCTGGTATTTCTGTTGTCCCTGTCAGGCGGCTGCATATCGGTTCATGCACAGGCGCGTTTAAAGTTAACCATCGAAGGGGACAAATTTTTTATAAATAGTCAGGCAAAATTTTTCGTGTTCGCCAGTTATTTTGATGCACTGGATGCCGCTTACCTAGAGTCCGATCTCAACTATTTGCAAGCTCATTGTATCAGCGGCATCCGGATCTTTCCAAACTGGTGGGGAAACCAAACTTACTCTAATCATACGCTGTTTGATTCTCTCGGTCATATCCGCCCTGAAAGAATGAAGCGGTTAAAAACCGTATTGGAGGCAGCACGGGCCCATGGCATGATTGTGGATATTACCTTTACTCATGAAACAGTCAAAGGATTGGACATAGCCCATTACAAAAAAGGGATAGTTCGCACGGTAAGCAAACTCAAAAGTTATAAGTATATCCTTTACGACCTACAGAATGAAAGGAATGGCCAGCGCACCTATCTGTCCGAGAAAGACATCATCGCTTTACGCGGAGTACTAAAAAGTATTCAGCCTGGCGTTATTCTTTCCGCTTCGGAAGCTTACGAAGCAATGCCCGGGGAAGATTCAGGTTTTGTCTCACGCACGGGAATGGATGTGATCAATTACCATGAGCCACGAGGCGGCAAGTGGTGGAATCGCACTTATTCCCGTGCTGAGGAACTCCGCACCACCGGCAAACCCGTCTATCTGGGAGAACCCGGCCGTTGGAAGCCGGGATCATCTTTAATCGCCGCCGATCTGATCAGGGCGATCACCGAAGCTAAAAAAGCGGGGGCCGCAGCCTGGACTTTTCATAGCGAAGCCAGTTTTTATCTGGATCATACTTCGCTTCTATCCAATTTGAATCCTCTTGTAGAACAGGGCTTTCTGGATTCACTTCCTGCCATTTTACAACGAACAAAATGGGGAGATAACTGATCACTGGCTTTCGTGGCACGCTCTCGTAGAAAATATCTAACTCAAAAATACGCAGAATCAATGAATTACTGCTGCATATCTGCACTACGTTTTCTTGCATAATTACTTGAGTAATCTTAGCAATGGTATCTGCATTAAGTTATATTTATGTTAAATCAATAAGCCCCATGTTTCTAGGTGGCTTCATTCCACTTATTGCTTCCTATGTGATTCGGTATTTTATAGATTGATCGTAGTTTTGGATGGAACAGTATCTTTTTTTGTTCATGTTTAACACAAGGATTTAGCCGGTCGCTTCATACGTTACCTCAGCATGTCACCGCGACTTTGTACTTTTACGGCCTGAACTGTAAACATGAAACATCTATTCGCGTTTTTTTAATATCCGGTCTGTTATCTTCTCAGGGCGCTGGTGCGCAAATATCTTTACCGGTACCCACCAATATTCAAAGGGCATATGAAAAGGATACCCGTAATGCTGAGGGCCTGCCGGGCGCGCATTATTGGCAGAATACAGCTGACTACGACATCCAGGTAGCTTTCAGCCCTGAAACAAGGCTGGTATCGGGAACTGAGAACATTGTATATGCTAATAATAGCCCTGATACGCTGAAAACGATCTGGTTCAAGCTTTACCCCAATTTTTATAAAAAGGGTTCCCCTCGTAACGGGTCGATTCGGCCGCAAGACGTGACAGCGGGTGTTCAGATACAGAAACTTGTGGTGAACGGCATAGCAAAGAACGCCGGGAAGGCCCATATCAGCGGTACCAACATGACCTTACCTGTATCTCCGCTGTTGCCGCATGACACCACGCGTTTTACCATCCAGTGGTCTTATGTGTTGAACAAGACCTCTCATGTGCGCACAGGTGAAGTCGAAGAAGGCTCTTATTTTATCGCCTACTTCTTTCCGCGCATAGCCGTATATGATGATATTGACGGGTGGAACCGTTACCCTTATAATGGCCTGCAAGAGTTTTATAATGATTTCTGTGATTTTAAGGTGGCCATTACTGTCCCTGAAAATTATATTGTTTGGGCAACGGGGAGGCTGGAGGATGCGGCCGACGTGCTGCGTGATAAATATGTCCGGCGAATCCATGAAGCGGGGCGTAACGACTCTGTCACAACGATTATTGATACATCCGATTTGAAAAGCGGTGGGGTCACTGCCGAACACCCCACCAATACCTGGAAGTTCAAAGCAAATAATGTCACTGAATTCGTCTTCGCCACAAGCGATCATTATGTGTGGAAATCCTCCAGCCTTGTAGTGGACTCCACCACCGGGAGGCGTACCCGTGTGGACGCTGTATTTGATCCCAAACATAAGGATTATGAAGACATCGTAAGCTTTGCACGCAAAACGGTGCAGGCGATGAGTGATACTTTTCCCGCGTGGCCCTATCCCTATCCCCACGAGACGATTTATGACGGGCTGGATCAGATGGAATATCCGATGATGGTAAACGATAACCCATTGAAGGACCGTGCCGCCGCCATCGAACTTACCGACCATGAAATATTCCATTCAATGTTTCCTTTTTACATGGGAACCAATGAGACCAAATACGCCTTTATGGATGAGGGCTGGGCCACCATCGGCGAATGGGTGATTTCCCCGCTCATTGATGAGGGCCTGGTGGATCATTACGGAATGTCACGGTACAACGACCTGGCCGGAAGTGAACAGGATCTTCCGATCATCACGCTTAGCACGGAGCAGACCGGTGTTAGTTATTATCTGAATTCCTATCCAAAGCCGGCGCTCGGCTATTTGTATGTGCGTGACATGTTGGGGAATAAATTATTTAACCGGGCGTTGCATCATTATATTACTGTTTGGCATGGCAAGCATCCCATGCCGCTGGACTTCTTTCAATGCATGAATAAAGGATCCGGCGTGAACCTGAACTGGTTCTGGCGGAAATGGTTTTATGACAGAGGCTATGCTGATCTGGGTATTGAGAATGTGACCAGAAAGAGCAAGGGGTATAAAGTGGTTATCCTGTCCAAAGGAAATAAACCGACACCCATAGACCTGATCTTTACTTTCGCGGACGGTACAAGTCAAAAACTACACCGCAGTGTTGCGGCCTGGAAAGAGGGGAATAGGTCGGTTACCATCAGCCTGAAAACTGGGAAGAAACTGAAGACGGTAACGTTGGGGGGAACCTATGATGCTGACCGCGATACCCATGATAATCACTACGAACTAAACTAAAAATGATGCCTTCGTGTTCATCGGATGTTCTCCCCGATGGGTATCCACGATCAGGCCGTGCACGGGCAGGCAAATGATTACTTTGAGGGTTGCGCTGCTTTTGTAAAAGGACAGAAAAGCCAGGGTTAATCTGCCGGGACGGCGAGCCATTCCACCTGCAGTCTTGTATCTCTATTCCGGCTGCGGGAAGTGCTGTTAATATTGGTGGTTTTTGTGGTTGGCGTGATTTGGAGTAATTTTGTCCGTACACCAAAAATTAACACTTAAATACTTTCCACATGAATAACGCTTATTTTTATTTCCCGGAGCCGGAAAATGAATCTGTATTGAACTATGAGCCAGGTTCTGCAGAAAGGGAAGCGCTGAAAAAACAACTTGCCATATGTAAAAAGTCAAAAGCGGATATTCCGATGTATATCGGTGGTGAAGAGATCCGTACCGGTAAGAAGGTAGCCATGCATCCACCGCATGAACTATCGCATATATTGGGGTTTTATCATCAGGGAGACAGAAAGCATGTGCAGCAGGCGATTAATGCCGCTTTAAAAGCCCGTGACCGTTGGTCTCGGATGAGTTGGGAACACCGGGCTTCTATTTTTTTGAAAGCGGCGGAACTCATTGCTACCAAATACCGCGCGGAAAGTAACGCCGTCACGATGCTTGGCCAGAGCAAAAACGCTTATCAGGCTGAGATCGATTGTGTATGCGAATTAGTGGATTTTTTCCGGTTTAATGTCCATTTCCTGAGTGAAATATATACAGGGCAGCCTTACTCGCCCCAGGGGACGGATAACCGACTGGAATACCGGCCCCTGGAAGGTTTTGTGCTGGCCGTTACACCCTTTAACTTTACCTCTATTGGTGGAAACCTGCCCACGGCACCCGCCATTTGCGGTAACGTGGTGGTCTGGAAACCCGCCCAAACACAGATTTACTCCGCGCAGTTGCTGATGAAAATATTGAAGGAGGCAGGATTGCCCGACGGAGTGATTAACCTTATCTACGTGGACGGCCCCGTACTTGGGGATGTATGTTTCGGTCATCCTGATTTTGCGGGGCTGCATTTTACCGGCTCTACAGCTACCTTTCAAACCATGTGGAAGGCAATCGGCAACAATATCCATCAATACAAATCATATCCCCGCATTGTGGGGGAAACCGGCGGCAAGGATTATGTAATGGTTCACAAGAGCGCTGACAGCGACGCAGTAGTGGCGAACCTGCTGAGAGGAGCGTTTGAATATCAGGGTCAGAAATGTTCCGCCGCCTCACGCGCCTATCTGCCTTCCAATCTGGCGGAGGAAATAAAAAAGAAGTTGGTGAAGGAAGTAAAAACGATGAAGATGGGATCGCCGGAAGATTTCGGCAATTTTATCAATGCGGTGATAGATGAAAAGGCCTATGATAAGATCACCGCTTATATTGCCGGCGCAAAAAAGGATAAAAAGGTGAAAATACTCACCGGCGGTAAATATGATAAGAAGAAGGGTTATTTTATTGAACCAACCATTATTGAGGCCACTGACCCGAAATACGTGACCATGTGTGAGGAAATATTCGGACCGGTGTTAACGATTTATGTATATGACGCGGATAAGTACGAAGAGACATTGTCGCTGGTGGATGGCACCTCGGGTTATGCGCTTACAGGAGCGGTATTTGCCCGTGACCGCGATGCGGTTAATATGGCCACCGAAAGGCTGGTGAACAGTGCCGGGAATTTTTACATCAATGATAAGCCAACCGGCGCCGTAGTCGGCCAGCAGCCTTTCGGCGGTGCACGCGCGTCCGGTACGAATGATAAGGCTGGCTCCATCATCAACCTCTACCGTTGGCTGAACGCCAGAACAATTAAAGAAACCTTTGTGCCCGCAACGGACTACCGCTATCCATTTTTGAAGGTGAAGTAATATCTTAGGCGTGCGCAATTGCGTTTGAATGCAGCCTTGCAGAAAAAAAAGAAAGTCTCAGCGCACAAATGGCGCTGAGGCCTGAAAATAAATGGGGGCTGGCGCTGAGACCTGGATGAACCTGCAGGCAAGCTATGATTTGAAAGTTGGGGGTAAAGAAAATAATGGCCCTTTATCCAGTTCAGTTAACCTGATCAAAATGAGCCGTAAAATGTCGTAAGTAAGGTGTCTCGTAGGTGATCTTCATTCCCTTGATTGCGCTTCTTTTTTTATAAACATCAATAATGATTTCTGCTGCATAATCCACATGACTCTGGGTGTAAACACGGCGGGGTATCGCTAAACGGACGAGTTCCAGATCAGGGGAGACAAGCTTACCGTCCTCATCATATTTGCCAAACATCACTGAACCTATTTCCACTCCCCTGATACCACCTGCCAAGTAAAGCGCGGCGCATAAAGCTTGTCCCGGATATTGATGGGGAGGGATGTCGGGAAGAAAGGCTTTGGCGTCCAAATATACAGCATGGCCGCCGGTGGGGCGGATGAGGGGTACATTCGCCGCAATCAGTTTGTCGCCCATGTATTCAATGCTGCGGATGCGGTAAGTAAGATAATCTTCATCCAATACCTCCTGTATTCCGATCGCGATGGCTTCCAGGTCACGTCCGGCAAGTCCTCCGTAGGTGGGAAACCCTTCGGTAATGACCAGCAGGTTGCGGCATTCCTGTATTAACTTTTCATCACGCATTGCCAGAAAGCCGCCGATGTTGGCGAAAGCGTCTTTCTTGGCGCTCATGGTACAACCATCCGCGTATGAGAACAGTTCTTTGGCTATTTCCCTGACGCTTTTATCCTGATAGCCCTCTTCCCTTTTTTTGATGAAAAAGCAATTTTCAGCAAAGCGGCAGGCGTCAAGGTAAAGAAGAATGCCGTTTTCCCGGCAAATCCTGGACGCGTCCCGGATGTTTTCCATGGATACAGGTTGTCCTCCGCCTGAATTATTCGTTACGGTGAGAAGACACATAGGAATGTTTCCGGCACCTTTCTCCGCAATGCATTTTTCCATTGCGGCGAGGTCAATGTTGCCTTTAAAAGGGGCGATGAAGGAAGGGTTTTTCCCTTCCTCAGTCAGCAGGTCTATACCGGTCCCACCGGAAAATTCTATGTTCGCGCGCGTTGTATCGAACAGGGTATTGCTCAGGAAATATTTTCCCCTGCCGCCAACAATGGTGAACAGGATTTTCTCGGAGGCGCGGCCCTGATGAGTGGGAATGATGAAAGGCATGCCTGTGACATCGTTGATGGCTTTTTCAAAATGATAAAAACTCTTGCTGCCCGCATAGGATTCATCGCCCAGCATCATGCCGGCCCATTGGGCGCTGCTCATGGCGGATGTACCGCTATCGGTCAGCAGGTCGATCAAAACGTCATCGGCATAGATCAGAAAAGGATTGTAATGTGCCTTTCTTAATATCCGTGCGCGCTCTTCGATGGTCGTAAAATGGATGGGCTCAACGGATTTGATGCGAAAGGGTTCTATGATTGTTTTCATGTGGTTGTTTTTAAGCTTCGTGAATAAATGGACGGTTTATCTTCCGGATGATCTTGAGCGAAATTCCGTCACCTGGTGCGGCCGGTGAGAAGGGCCCCGCGTTGTGCTCATGGACTCAGGCCTCGTTGTTCTGCCGTTTACTCACTCAGCCACTGGTTTTAGAAGCCTTATCCTTCAATGGTCAAAGGGATCGCCATCTTTGGAGCGCTTACGCATCTGATGTACTCTGGCTGTGTTTTAAAATTCCACTGGGGTATGCCGGTAACCGGCGCTTAAGTTGAAAGGCTCCCTGCTATCAATGGTAAGTGTAGCAGGCGCCTATTGGGTTCCGGCACGAGGGCGATGGACCTCCGGGAAAATGGCGGCATTGAAACAGGATTGTTTCTAGGTAGGCTTTCTGATTATTTTCTCCCAATGGGTGTTCATCTGCCGATGGTTGTGGTTACAAATATAACCGCTTATTTTGGAATAATGTTCAGCATTTATGGACGGGGAGCCAATCCCCCCGTCTATACGTCGATGCCGATCTTTCGCATGAGCAGGGATGCGTTCATGCTGGTGCAAATACCCGGTTTTAACTTATAGTCAAAGTATAATTCTTCTTCCTGCACCTGTACATCAAAATGATAATTAAGGATCTGTCCTTTGCATTCATTTGCCATTTCCGTTAGTTCCAGGTCATGGGTAGCCAGAATGCCTACCGCCTTTTCCGCCAGGAATTGCCTGATCAGCGCCCGGGCGCCGGCGTGCCTGTCAAGGGAGTTGGTGCCCCGAAGAATTTCGTCTAATAACAAAAATACTTTTTCATGGGCGCGCACCCTTTGCAGGATCGTTTCCAGTTTTTTAAGCTCCGCGTAGAAGGTAGAAATATTTTCTTCCAGATTGTCCGCAACGCGCATGCTGCTGATGACCTCTGTTTCAGATACTTCCATCTTGCGCGCGCATACCGGGCTTCCCGCCATGGCAAGCACCATATTGACGCCCACCGTCCTGAGGAAAGTACTTTTCCCTGCCATGTTGGATCCGGTGATCAACAGTATTTTCCCCGCACCTGAAAGACCGGCGTCATTGCAGATCCTTTTCCCCTCCGCCAGCAGCGGATGGCCCAGCGACAGCGCCGAAAAGGTAAAATGCTGATCGGCTATTTCCGGGAAACACCATCCGGGATGATTAAACGCCATGTTGGCGAATGAGGACAAGACCTCCATTTCTGCGTAGGCGTTTACCCACCCAATCAGGCCTTGCCGGTAGCGACTCTGCCAGCTCTGCAACCGCCGGTATTGGTGCCAGTCCCAGAAGATGGCCAGGTTCAGCGGAAAATGAACCAGCGGGTTCAGGCGCATATTCAGGCGGTGAAGGATCTTTTTTAGCCTGCTTAACAATTGATGGGCGGGGATGCCATCATGGAAGCATTGCTGCTGTAAGGACTGCAGATAAGGATCGGTAAATGCCTTATCGACCATGCATTCAAGACTGTCATAAAAGGCATCCATCGTATTGATCGCCTCTGAAAGATATTCATAGGCGGGAGTGACCACTTTGTCTATCCGCCAGAGCAGTAACAAATGGGCGCAAAACGATAGCCAGAGGATTTTCCAGGGGAGTATGCCGAAGGAAGCCAGTATGATGAATAAAAGCGTAATGAGGGGCAATACAATGGCCATCCATTTGAAAGTGGATTCCCCGTTTGGTTTATGATCCCTGCTTGTTGACCACTGCGCGATTTGCTGGTACACACTGCCGGTTATTTTTGAGCGCCGTCCTAATGCCTGTAACCGTTGCCGCCAGTCTATTTCGGGTTGCAGTGCTTTGATGCCCTGCTGTAGCTGCCCTATCTTGTTTTTTGACGAGGGGTGTAGCAACCTGTCAGCGAGAAGCGCTGCAGAGGGTGTCGCTGTCGTCCGGTTGATGAACTGAAATAAGCTGTGTTTACCAAATATATCCAGATCATAGGCGTAAGGATGATTTTCAGGCAAAAAAGCACTCCCATCGTCAAAGTCATTGAAATGATGATCGAGGGATCCCAATTCCTCTTCGTTGATCTTCAGCAGGATGGACCTGAATTTAAGGTGCCGGGTATTGTCCATGTCTTTAACTGCGATAAATAGGAAAAGCAACAATAGCAGGATGGCTATGGTGGCGGCCATTACCCCGTTGACTTCCAGTAAAGCAAAAAACAGGATAATGGCCGCCATAAAACTCACCAGACGCCCCAGGCCATAGCGCCTTTTCTTTTGTTTTAAAACTGCAATTTCCTTTTGTAGCCGGTCGATGCGGCCATTGTATAACCCGTATAAATCCATAGCCCCGAAGATACGAAGCTATTCGTCAAAGTAAAATGGTCATCACGTAAGGGAATCCCACCGCCGGATTAACCCGCCTTTCCGGTATAAGGTCTAAAGAAGGGCATTTCGCATTTTTACTTTTTCAGGACCCCCATGGTCATCTATCGCCGACAGTGTATCTGCTGTTGAATGTTTTCTCTGTTTTGGAGAAGGCGGTAGGCCGCCCGCTCCCCGGTCCGAAAAGGGCGCGGGTTAAGACTGTCGGTTCCGGATAGACCGAGGGCCGTCCGTTCAAAGGGCCCATCCGCCTGTCCGTAGGCCTCTTAGCCGCTCTGACGGGCATCTCTCTGCGGAAATTAGCCCTTTTCATGGTTGTTCTGTATTTTTGGGGCTAAATCGGAAGTATTTTGAAAACAATCCTCAACCAGCAACAACTGGCCATCACCATTGACCGGCTCTGTCATCAGCTCCTGGAAAATCATTTGCATTTTCAGGATACGGTGTTGATTGGTCTGCAACCGCGGGGCATCTACTTATCGGATCGCATTGATCAAAAGTTTCGCGCGCTTTTACCAGAGGTGAAGATCCCGTATGGAAAACTTGATATCACATTTTACAGGGATGATTATAACAAAGGGGAGGGACTGCACATCCCTAACCAGACGGATATCCGCTTTTCCATCGAAAAGAAGAAGGTGATCCTGATCGACGATGTATTATATACCGGTCGAACCATCCGCTCCGCCCTGGATGCGATGCTCGACTTTGGAAGACCCGAGAAAATCGAGCTGCTGGTGTTGATTGACCGGCGCTTTAGCAGGCAGCTGCCTATCCAGCCTGATTATACCGGCCGGATGATTGATTCCATTATCTCCCAAAAGGTAAAAGTCCTCTGGAAAGAGAAGGACGGTAAAGATGAAGTCGTCCTGATTGGCTGATCTATTCGATGCGCTAAAACCCCGTTTGCATGAGAACATTGATTACGTTGTTATTGTTGTGCTTTGTAGAAGTGGAGGCTATGGCGCAGTCAGTTTCAAAAATAGACAGTTTGCTCCACCGGATTGAATCGATGCAAACAAAAGCTGACGATTTTTATTTCGCCGGTACTTTTCCTACCTACAGGCGTTATGGAGAATCGCTGAAGCTGAAGGAAGATAACGCGATTTTCTACACCGGCCTGATTGCGTTTACTTTAAAGGAACTTTCAGGAGATTTAAATGCACCCCAGCGGATCATCTGTGACACCATCCGGCAGCGCGCCATCCGTGCTTATCCGCATTTCCGGAATGTAAATGGCAGCCCTACTTTTAATTTCTGGCGTGCTGATCCGCCGCTTGTTTTCCCCCACTCCTGGTTTTTGAATCATTTTAATGAGGTGGATAAATTGCCCGATGACCTGGATGATACCTCCATATTATGGCTGAGCATGAATGCGCCGGACAGCGTGACGCGCATCGTTAAAAAAATGATGGCGCTGCACGCCAATGGAGAAATGCGGTGGATCCGCAACACTTACCGCCGCTACCGGGATCTCCCCGCCTATTCTACCTGGTTTGGTGTAAAGATGCCCGTCGATTTTGATTTTTGCGTGCTGTGCAACGTGTTGTATTTTGTTCACTATTACAGGCTTCCTTTGAATATACACGACAGTGCCTCCGTCGAATTACTGCGGCAAATGATCGTGGATGGGGACTACCTGAAACATCCCGCCTACATTTCGCCACATTATGGCAGAACGCCCCTTTTGCTTTACCATGTCGCCCGGTTGCTGGGAAGATTTTCTATACCGGCTTTGGATACTTTAAAACCACGGTTGCTCCGAGAGGCGAACAGGTCGTATGATCATTCCGGAAACTGGCTGGATTCCGTGCTGCTGTCCACGGCGATCATGCGGTTGGGCGGGGACCCGCCGGTGGTGCCCCCGGATGATTCCGCGGGTATATACCAGCAATCCCAAACTTTTTTCGTGGCAAGCTTTTCCGCCTTTCTTTCCAACGCCTGGAAAAAGATCCTGTTAAATAACCAACTGATCAAATATTATTTTATCTGCCCGGCCTACCGCTATACGTTGTATCTTGAAAACCTCCTGTTGCGGCAGAAAGCCACCCGAAACGGCACCGCCGTACGTCAGCCCGGCAGGCTGACAGTACCCGTCAGAGGAAGCTGAGAAGGACTTGTCATTACGGGTGGCCCGGAATTTCCGGCCTGGAAGTGGCTTTTGGCCTTCCGGCGAAAGGGAAAGCGTGTTGGTGCCCGGCCATCCGGTAGCGATTCACGGTGCCCCCGGTAAGCTTTGATCCATTCGGCTGATCTATTATTTTTTCATCGAATCCTTGTCAAATAGAATTTTGTCTTTACTTTTGACCCCTAGAATGGCACTTTCAGTAAAACATCTGCTCGGTATCAGGGACCTTACACATCAGGATATCGAACTTATTTTTCAGACCGCCGACAATTTCAAGGAGGTCTTAAAAAGGCCCATAAAGAAAGTCCCGACACTCAGGGATACGACCATCGTCAATCTTTTTTTTGAAAATTCCACCCGTACCAGGATTTCATTTGAATTGGCCGAGAAGCGCCTTTCCGCTGATGTGATCAATTTTTCAGCTTCCGCCTCTTCCGTCAAAAAAGGGGAGACGCTGATCGACACCGTCAACAACATCCTGGCGATGCGCGTGGACATGGTGGTGATGCGGCATTCCGCAAGTGGCGCTCCGCATTTCCTGGCACGGCATATTAATGCCTCCATCGTCAATGCCGGGGATGGGATCAATGAACATCCCACCCAAGCCCTGCTGGATTCGTTCTCCATCCGGGAAAGGCTCGGAAGCGTGAAAGGTAAGAAAGTGGCTATTGTCGGCGACATCATGCATTCGCGGGTGGCGCTGTCCAATATTTACTGTCTTAAAAAACAAGGCGCCGAAGTAACGGTTGTCGGGCCGCCCACCCTTATCCCGAAACACCTGGCCGAAGCACTGGATGTTGATGTCACCTATGACCTGCGGGAAGCGCTCGAATGGTGTGATGTCGCCAATGTACTTCGCATACAGCTTGAACGTCAAAATATGCCGTTATTTTCTTCACTGCGTGAATACAACCTTTTCTATGGCATCAGCCGGTCGCTGCTGGACAGCCTGCACAAGGAGATCGTTATTATGCACCCGGGGCCCATCAACCGGGGTGTGGAACTCAATTCGGATGTGGCCGATTCAAAGCAGTCCATTATTTTGCAACAGGTAGAGAATGGTGTGGCCATCCGTATGGCCGTATTATACCTGTTGGCAGGCCAGAGGGAAGAAAACCCGAATGCGGATCTCACCGCCAGGGAAAAAACAGTGGGCGTATAGGGTTTAGATCCTCCTTTTTTCTAATACTATTTTATCATTCTCCTATACAATATTGACCGACTGTATTTAGATCTGAAAGTAAACCGGATCCGGTTTTTGAATACATAGCAGGATTATGTATTTATATAATAATA
>DASULB010000033.1:0-8904 GCA_036278455.1 Chitinophagaceae bacterium
AAGATAATTTTGCATATTTTTACAATGACAGATAGAATTCTGAACAAAATAATTGTTTAACCATGGCATAAAGTGGTCAATATTATTGAGCATCAACAAACAAATATGGAGTAACAGTAAATTTGTAATCTTTCAACTTTAAAACTTTTCAATATTCCAGCCATGAAATCTTCTTCACGTACCAATTATAGAATACTGTTTGCTGTTTTCGCTTCGCGCCTTCGACTTTTGGTTTCCGACTACCGGCTTCTGAACACTGATTACTGAATACTTTGATTTTTTTCTGATATCTTTGAACTCATTCACTGCTATCTGTCTGCTGTAATTTGCAAATGGCGAGAAGCAAGGCTAGTTTGTTACTGATTACTTGCTCAACGCCAGCCTAATTCTGGCGCGACATGCTTCAAAATGGAGGACAGCACATGTACATTATAATCAACCCCTAACGTATTGGGTATGGTTAAAAGAAGAGTATCCGCTTCCTGAATAGCTTCGTCCTTGGCCAGTTCCTTGACGAGCTGATCCGGTTCCGCAGCGTAGCTTCTCCCGAAAATGGCCCGTTCATTATTCCCTATAATGCCGATTTGATCGCTTCGCGTTGCTTCATGCCCAAAATAATAACGGTCCGTATCATTAACCAAGGCAAAAATAGACCGGCTCACTGAAATCCTTGGCTCTCGTTGGTGGCCTGCTTCTTTCCAGGCTTTTTTATACAACCTGATCTGCTCGGCCTGCTGCACATGGAAAGGCTTCCCACTTTCATCCATTTTCAGGGTAGAGCTCTGAAGATTCATGGCATTTTCAGCCGCCCAAATGGCGGTGGCATTAGCACCCGCTCCCCACCAGATACGCTCGCGCAGCCCTTCTGAATAGGGCTCCAGCCTCAACAGCCCCGGCGGATTGGGAAACATCGGATTCGGGTTAGGCCGGGCAAAGCCGACACCATTCAGTTTACCCAGGAATTCCATCGCTTTACGACGGCCCATGGCTGCATCATCCTCGCCTTCTGCTGGCTCATAACCGAAGTATCGCCACCCATCGATGACTTGTTCGGGCGATCCCCGGCTGATGCCCAATTGTAGGCGCCCTCCTGAAATTAAATCGGCAGCGCCGGCATCCTCAATCATATACAGCGGGTTCTCGTAGCGCATATCAATAACCCCGGTCCCAATTTCTATGCTGTTGGTCTTGGCGCCAATGGCTGAAAGCAATGGAAACGGGGATGCCAGCTGGCCTGCATAATGGTGTACCCGGAAATAGGCTCCGTCTATACCGATTTCTTCAGCAGCAACAGCTAAATCGACAGACTGGAGCAAGGCATCACTGGCAGATCGTGTCTGGTACGAAGGATGACTACCCCAATGTCCGAAAGATAAAAATCCGATTTTCTTCATACATTCAGTATAGATTCAGATATTGATACAAATATAAGCATCAATCTGCAGACCCAGGGTTCCAAGCTTACCGATTCCTGCTGTATGTTTTCATACGAATACCATTACCGCTTGCCTCCTACTATCACTACATCTTCCATCATTCATGGCCAGGAGTCCATGGCGCAACGCCGCCATCTCATTAAGTGATAGCCCCTAACAGGTAACCGGTAATAAAGGAGTATTGACTTTTAGGGGATTTTGATCTCCATAATTAAATAAATGAGTGATCCACCTTTCAACCTAACTGGTCCATTGCCAATGAAGAGATGTTGGCGCCAAAAACGGAGAATAAATGACCCGTACCGAAGGCGGAAGTCCTACTCCTTTTGTCGCTCTTAAACTTATAATTAAAAACCAGGCTTTTTACTTTTTCGAAAGTTAATTTGAATAATACCAGGCCGCGGATAGGCCAATACGCTTCCCTGGCATATCCCGACGCTATCGGTCTTCTGGTAAAAAGCGTTCTGATGTGTCGCGAGACGGGTGCATCAGAACGCTGAACTCCCTTCAATTAGTCGTCGTAGCCGGGATTTTGAATAAGCTTGCTGTTTTTATTGACTTCATCCCTGCTAATGGGCAGGAAATACATCTTATCCACCCATTTTCTGTTTTCTACTGTATTATCCAGTTCGGGCGTATAGGTATAGTTATACAATGTCTCGTCATGATGATAGGGTGTAGGCGCCGTCGCACCGGCTTTCAGTTTCCCCTGGATCACGATGATCTGGACCTTTCGCCCCAGGGTGGAAGGTGCAATCATCCAGCGACGGGCATCATGATAGCGTTGTTCCTCATATGCCATCTCGATCCTTCGTTCGTTGCGGTAAGCATCGATGAGCGCCTGGCCTGAAACGGTGATCGCCGGCATACCTGACCGGAACCTGATCCTGTTGAGCCACTTCCGCGCTTCATCCTCCTGTCCTAACTCCAGGGAAGCCTCCACATAGTTGAATACCACTTCCGTATAACGTAGAATGGGCCAGGGAATAAACTGTCTGGTCGTGTTATCCACGAGGTTCGGATCCGGATCGATGAATTTGCGCATGTAATACCCTGACCAACTGCCGTTCCAGTTCTCAATTGCACTCTGTCGGGTATCGAGTCCTGCGATCATTTTGTCGCCCACTTGATATTGCCCGGTCTGGATCTGGTTAGCCGGATCCACATCGCCGGAAATCTTATCCCTTGGCTTCCAGGGTGCGCCATCATACAGGATGCTGGCGTAAAAGCGAGGGTCCCGGTTTTTATAGGGTGCGGCTTTTTCCTGCGGATTGTTCCAGTCGAACCTGGTCCCATCATTCATTTCATAGTCGTCAACCAGTTCTCCGATCGGTTCGTTGCCAGCCCAGTTGTGATACCCGTTAGGTCCATTGTTCCGCCCTACATATTCTCCGCCTTCGTCTTTGTTGGCCGTGAAATACCGGGCAAAGATCAGTTCTGAGGCTGCTGCCGGATCGGCTACTGCCGCTTTACTGCCGCCGCCCATGGCGAGCGAAATATAATTATCTTCACCTTGTTCCGCGGAAACAGGCGCCGTTAAATCCAGCTTGTAACCAAATCCAGGCATATCCAGGACGGCTTTGGCGGCATCCTGGGCCTTCTGCCAGCGTGCTTTCCGGTCGCCTGATACGTAACCCAGAATCTCGGGATGCTGAAAACCTGCAATGAGCGTAGATTGGGCTTTCGCTGTGGGAATGTCGTGGAGGTCGCTCGCGGCATATAAAAGTACCCTGGCCTTCAGGGCCAGCGCAGCCGCTTCCGAAGCACGACCCTTATCCATCTGTTTGCCATGAAGCAGCGCTGCGGCGGAATCGCAATCCCTGACGATAAAATCGACACATTCCCCGTAGGTGTTTCTCGGTTTTGAATAATCCTGGTTCAATCCGTAGGCGGAGTCGATCAAAGGGATGCCCCCATAGTACCGTAATAACTGCTGGTAGAAATACCCTCGTAAGAAATAGGCCTCACCGCGCAAACGGTCATTGAGATCCTGATCGTCAAAAGTAGCTTTTCCAAGATTCTCCAGGGCAAGGTTGGCCGCCCGGATCTTCTTATACATATTTCCCCATTCGTAGGTATTATTCGTCCATCCGAGGTTAGAGGGATTGAGGGTTCCTTCGTTAACAGTATTGATGCCGCGTCCCGGATGCGTGAACAGGGCTTCGTCCGACAGGGAGGCCAGCATTTGCTCATCAAATCCGCCGTTCCCCAGTCCGTTATAAATGTCTGTAACAAAAGCCTGCGCCAATGCACCGTCCGACCATACGATGGACGAAGAAACTTCTCCCAGGGGTTGGGTATTCAGAAAGCTCTGGTTGCAGGCGCTCAGCAGCAAGGCAAGCGCGGCGAGGGTGATATTAAAGCGATATAGGTTCTTTTTCATGTCCTTCCGATTTAAAACTTGATGGATGCTCCGATATTGATAATCTTTCCCTGTGGATAGTAGTGTCCGTCCGAACTGGTCGATTCCGGATCCCAGATCTTCATCTTGTCCCAGGTGGCCAGGTTCAGGCCGCTGACGTAGATCCGCAAATTATTGATATCCACTTTATGACACAGGGAGGCAGGCAGCGAATAACCCAGTTCGAGATTCTTTAACCGCAAATAATTGCTCGAGCGCAGCCAGTAGGTATTGTTCCCGGCGGCGCCTTGCGTATAGTAGGTATCCCCTCGATTGGCGATTCGGGGATAAACACTGCTCGGATTTTCGATCGTCCACTGGTGATCGTAATCATATTGAAGGAAGTTACCAATATCGCCCGCTTCGTTGTCGATGTTGATATACAATAATCCACCGGTAGCACCCTGGAAGAGTACGGAGCAGTCAAAATTCTTATACTGCAAGTTCAGCGTAACACCACCGGTAAATGTGGGATCGCGGTTTTTATCCAGCCGAACCTGGTCGTCTGCGTTGATCTTGCCATCGTGGTTCACATCTTTGAATTTCATATCCCCCGGCCGGAGATCCCCTACCAAATCGCTGTAGTCGACGGTATTCGACTTGATATCCGCCTCGTTCTTAAAGACGCCGTCATACTGGTAAACAAGCCAGTTGCTGCCGTTGGTACCGAAGGAATGTCCGGTCGCCTTTTGCCAGGCAGGCGCGCCCGGTGCCTCGTCAAAGTATATGATCTTGTTTTTCGCATAACCGCCATCCACGCTGATCGAATAGATCAATTTTCCGATGTTCCCGTTGTATCCTACCTTAAACTCATAACCCTTGTTATCCACGCGTCCCAGGTTAACCGGCGGCAGGGTGATACCCGCGCTGGCCGGCGTGGATCCTGCTTTTTGAATCAGGATTTTGGTACGCTTGTTATAAAAGTAATCCAGGGTGAAGTCAATTTTACCATTTAGTAATTGACCATCAAGTCCCACGTCAAAATTGTTCGCGACCTCCCAGGTAAAATCGGGATTGGGCAGGCGGGTCTCATAAAGCGATGGTGTTACCTGATCGTTGATAATGTAGCTTCCGAACCCATAGGTGGAAAGATACTGGTATTCCTGTAGCGATCCGTTGAAGTAGACCTGGTCGTTACCCATCTGTCCGTAGGACCCTCTGAGCTTCAGATAATTAAAAATCTTGACGTGGTCCTTCCAGAATTTTTCCTCCGAAATATTCCAGCCTGCCAGTATGCCCGGAAAAAAGCCGAAGCGGTGAGCCTGGGGGAACATGTATGACCCGTCGTAGCGCCAGAGAAATTCGACCATGTATTTTTGTTTGTAATTATAATCCACCCTCCCGAAATAACTCAGCCGCGCCCGTTCATAAGCGGAGCCACCGTTATTCTTTTCGGCATCTCCTCCGAAATTCAGCTGGTCGAGCAAGGGAGAAATGTAATAACGGCGGTACGCGTTGAAGTTATCTTCCTTATCCTTTTCCTTGGTGACGGCCGCCATAATGCTGAACGTATGGCCACCGTTAAAGGTATGATCGTAATTGATGAAACCCGACAACAGCACATTTAGAAAATTGTTATCTGACTCGCTCAGCCGGGGGTCGGTAAACGTGGAGCGCATGGACTTCGTCAGCAGCGGCGTTTTACCATCGGCTTCGTAGGATTCGTGATCCCAGAAATACAGATACCAGGGGATCTGCCAGTTTTTGACACGCTGGATCTCCTTGTCCAGGGATGCTGTACCCGTCAGTTTTAGTCCGTCCACACCGGGAACATTAATCTCTACCTTTCCGTTTGCCTGAAAATAATTCCGTTTGTCGTCGTCATAGCCGGTCTGGTTTGTTGTAATGACGATCGGATTCTGTCCGTTTTCGATATCAGGCCCCGGCAATCCATTTGGCCAGACCTCCGGATCGGTGGGTTTCCCGCGTATGATCATCCGGAAGATATCACTCGCGCTCTGTGTGGGGAAATGCCGGAACTCCTGGCGTGCGGTCAACCCCAGGCTCGTCTTGATGTATTTGTTGATCTGACCGTCCAGGTTGACGCGCATATCATATTGCTTATAACCGGTGGCTGAATGCTTGTAATAAGCGTCCTGATTTTCATAACCCAGCGATGCGAGGTATTTGACTTTTTCCGACCCGCCACTTACCTGCAGGTTATGCCGCACCTGCGGTGACCAGGATTTAAACGTGGTGGCAAACCAGTTGGTATTAGGATGACCCCAGGGATCGGACCCGTCCTTATATTTCTGAATGTCATCCGGCTGATACGGTGCATTGACCTTGGTCCCGTTATCCAACGTATAGGAGCCTTTTTGCGAGAGGGCCTGCCAGGCCTTGGACCACTGAGAGGCAGGCACGCTGCTGTACATCGTGAGTTCGTTATTCATCGTAGCGTACTCGGCGGCATTCGCCATCTTTGGCACCCGGGTGGGCCTCGACCATCCCTGGTTAAAACTGTAAGTAAGTTCGGGTTTGCCTGTCTTACCATGTTTGGTGGTAATCAGGATCACGCCATTGGCGGCCCTGGCACCATAGATCGCGGCAGAAGCGTCTTTAAGTACCGACATGCTTTCTATATCGGCAGGGTTCAGTCTTTCCAGACCTCCGGCCAGATCCGGCACCCCGTCAATGACCACCAGCGCGCTGCTGTTTCCCAGTGTATTGGTACCTCGTATTCTTATCGTAGATCCGTCGTATCCGGGTTCGCCGCTTGACTGTATGGCTGTAACACCGGCAAGGCGCCCTGCCAGGGAATTGGATAGATTGACCGTAGGAGACTTCTGCAGATCGGATCCCTGGACGGTCGAGACCGATCCGGTCACCGTTATCTTTTTCTGGGTACCATATCCAACAACCACCACCTCGTTTAACCCTTTGGCTGAAAGTTTCATGGTTACATTGATCACATGCTGATCGCCCAGGGCAATTTCCTGATCATCATACCCGATATAAGAGAACAGCAGGGTGGCAGGTGCAGCTACCTCCAGTTCATAATGACCTTTTGTATCAGTGACCGTCCCAACCGATCCTCCCTTGACTTTAACGGTGACACCTGGCAGCGGATTACCCTGAGGATCGGTGACTGTGCCCTCTACTCGCATCTCCCGGAGGACTGTTCCCTGGGGCATGATAACGATCAGATTGTCTGGCAGTAATTTATAATGCATGCCGGATGGAAGCGCTTTATCGAGGATTTCTGCCACCGTGGCGTCTTTCGCATTCATGCGGATCCGGGATTGCCCTTTAACGTAGGCATAGTTGTACATAAAGGTGTAATCCGAATTTTTCTCCAGGATGGAAAACAGCCTTTCCAGTTTAACCCCATTGAGCGTAAGGGTAAAGCGTTGTTGTGAAAAAGAAGGAGTCGCCGATAGCTGGAGGAAGGTTATCATTACCAAAGCGAGGCTGATTTTCATGACAACCAATATTTTTAATAGGCGCCCCCGCTTTAATGCGGAAGCATTAACGTATCTTTTTTTCATACATTTGTGTTGAAAGGTGAAACCATAAGGGGGGTAACTCATCTGGCTTTATTTGAAGTTACTCCCCTGTAAACATGGACATCTCGAGGGAAGTGTGTCCAGCACTTCCCTTTTATATGTTCATGAAGGCGAAATAGGGAATTGTCGATCTCTTTTCATGGGTAAGGTATTTGATTTTGAATAAACGAATTATTTCCGGCCGGTTAGGTAAACAGTATCCTGCCGGATCCGGTACCGGAAGGGCGTAGTCAGTGCCAGAGCGCTGAGTGCATCCTCCAGCTTCTCCTTTCCAAAAGCACCTGTAAGCACTTCCTTTTCAAGGGCCTTGGTTTTAAAAACGAAAACCACATCATACCAGCGTTCCATCTTGAAAGCCACCTCACGGAAAGACTCATTCTTAAAGACCAGTTTGTTGCTGACCCAGGCAATCTCCTCCGGTGGGATCCCCGCCACCGTATCGGGAATGATATCGGATATCTCGTAATGGAGCGTTTTCTCCACCCGGCCCGGAACCCCTTTTATGGGATCCGCCACCGTCAACTTTTCATGGGGCTTCAAGACAATGCGACTGTTCGGATCTCCGGCGATGCGGATCTCCACTTTGCCATTGATCAGCGTGGCCACTGTCTTTCCTTCATTACCATATGCGCGCACATTAAAGGTGGTGCCCAGCACCCTGATCTCCAATTGTTTCGTTTGGATCAGAAAAGGATGTTCCGGATCAGTCTTGATCACGAAATAGGCCTCTCCCAGAAGCCGGATCGACCGGCAATGCGCTGAAAATCCATTGGGATAACTCAACTTGCTGCCACCGTTTAGCCAGATGATGCTGCCATCCGGTAAGTCAATTTTGGTCCGGGATCCGTTTTTGGTGGAAACCTGGTTGTTATTCGGCGGCCTGAACGTAAACGAAGTTTTGAGTTGTTCAGAACGCTCCGGATGCCACCACATCGCAAACCCCGCCGCCACGAGGACTGCCAGGGCGGCCGCTATTTTCCAAAGTCTGAAACGAGATCTTTCCCGGAACACCGGCTCTTCGGTAACGGAAATCTCCTTCGATTCCTGCGCCTGTTTTGCTGCCATGGACGCCCTTAATTTGTGCCAGCCATCGCTGAGATAGTCCTGTCCTGCCCGTCCCGGATGGAAGAACAGCCGGTCCTCCGCCTGCAGCCCATCCAGTGCCTCCAATACAAGATAGTACTCCGGGTGTGCGGATAACAACTGTTGCAATTCCTTTGCTTCCTCCTGTGTTATCTCGCCTGTGGTCTTCCTTGCCAGCAAGATCCAAAACTGATGCTCAATCATGAAACAGGGTTATTGCTTTTTATGTAGACGGCATTTTTACCCCCGACTACCTAAAGCGAACCCGATTATTTTTCAGAAATTTTTTCCGGAATCTCTTGATAAAAGTTCCATTATATTTGCCGAAGTGAAAACGATCCTGTTGAACAAAACCCTGTCAATACGTTTTTATTTTAGAAAAAATAAACTTACTTTTAAATTTTTTGACCATTTCTATAATTTATTTTTGAGGCAAAGCGGAATATTTGCACCAATAATAAATGTCCGGAATGGCAAG
>DASULB010000034.1:0-2040 GCA_036278455.1 Chitinophagaceae bacterium
GTGCGGATCAATAAAGAAGCTGCATTGCTGCAGTAACAAACAGTGTTGCTTCGGGGTTTACCGTATCCGGTACCGGTATATCCGGGACACAACCGGTATCATGTAAAATAAGCAATAGGAAAAGAGCATTATCGAAGCATACAAAACCCTCCTGTTCTCAACATACATTCTTTCTGCAATATAACCCTTCCGTAAAATATCAACGGCAGTTTTATCTTTTAGCGCCGTTACATGATTCCACTGTGTTTCAGGATGACACGGTAACAGGGAGCAAGGGCATCCTCCTGTCGTATGACCGCGGCATCCTTCATTTTATCCTGCGGGTCAATCCTTCTCCTGTTTTGTGCATTGGGACACCCGGGTTATATTTTGAGGTCAAACCAGTTGACCAGGTCCCTTTGTTGCTGATTTTTGATGATCAGCCTTTGGTGTCTGGTAAGTGAATAAGGCGTTTGGACACTGACGGTATAAATTGTTTTCAGAATATCAATAGCTTTTTCGGGGCTTAAGCCTGTTTTCTTCTCATGGAGTTGTCGTTCTAATTCTTTGTATACCTTACAGGCAGCAAAGCAGATGCAGATGTGTGCTTCTATCCTTTTCCTGAGCCGGTGATATATGGGACGGATCCTTAAATCGGATTTTGAGATACGGAAGGCCTTTTCTATTGTCCATAACTGATTATATTGCTCGATCACATCTTGTTTGGACCGCTCTGTATTGGTAAGATAGCCTTTCAGGCCATCCCATTGGGCATCTTCCCGGAATTTGTCATAATCAATGGAGATACTGACATCCCCCTCCATTTTCAGATATTTATTGTATCCTTTATTGTTGATGTGGGTTTTACTCAATTTCCCGGATCTCAACCTTTTTTCCAGCTTTTCAAGGCCCCGTTTTCTGTTATAGGCATCTTTGTGGGCGCGTTGCTCCTTATAGCTTATAATAAGCCTTTCTTCTCCTTTGCCAATCTCTGCGCTTTGTTTATCCTGTAAACCGAGCTGTAATATCTGGTTACCGACAGAAGCAGGTTCATTTCTTATCCTTGCCCCCAGGATATATTGGCATCCCTTTTTCTTGAGTAAGGCAATGTTCTTTTTGGAAAGTAATCCTGCATCGGCTACCACAATAAGATGATCGGATTGATATTTGGCTGTAAAATGGTCAATGACCGGCATCAGGGTATCCCCTTCATATTTATTCCCTTCAAAAATATCATAATCAAGTGGATAGCCGTTCTCACTCACCAACAGCCCTAATACGATCTGGGGTTGCTGATGTTTCCCGTCTTTGCTAAAACCCGTCCGACGCAGGTCATCTTCCTGTTCCGCCTCAAAGTAGAGGGTGGTTACATCATAAAATACAACGGACAATGCCTTACTAAACAATCCCAATGTATGGCGAAGACTGATAGCCTT
Source organism: Chitinophagaceae bacterium (assembly GCA_036278455.1). GTDB lineage: Bacteria > Bacteroidota > Bacteroidia > Chitinophagales > Chitinophagaceae > FW021-bin31. Next base: position 1,416 of record DASULB010000034.1, read on the forward strand.
TACCTGATCCACCTGATCCTGATGCAACCTGTCCAGGTAACGATAAATACGGTAAACACTCATTTCAATGCCTTTATACTTGAACAGGTAGTCTGCCGTCTTTAATTTGCTGACCGGATAAACCAGCCGCGTGATCACCAAATGCCGGAATAGTTCCTCCCTGATCGCATTAAAGCCTATTTGGTCAAATATCTTCCCCAGCAGGAGTTCCGGGCCGATCAGGGAAAAAGAATCAAGATGATTGACAAATGTATCTACGAATTCCAGTTCGGCTTCCCTGTCAAAGGGCAAGGTGGATTGCCCGGTTAGCGCCAATATTCGTCGTTTGCCTTTCTTTACCAGAAAAGCAATCTCGGATGCATCCCTGGAACTGCCCACCGTTTCCCGAACGACATACCGGCCGGAAGACTTCTCTATGATCTGGACACTGATCACTCCGCTCTTATTGGGCTTCTTGCGAACGAACATGGCCAGGTAAAAATAGAAAATCCAGCCTGAAAAACCTCCGGGACACCCAATACCAACATCAAAATACAGTATTTATAAGGGTTTCAGAGCATGGAGCGTGATGACCGCACAAAACCGGAGTCCTGCAGGAACAAACAAGATTGGAAATGAGGATATC
>DASULB010000035.1:0-49042 GCA_036278455.1 Chitinophagaceae bacterium
TTGATTGCAAAACTGTGAAAATTACACTAACTTAGGCTTCCTAATGGTGCTTATCAGGGGTGTGCGTGATTTCTTATGATAAACACGGATCACCATCAGCCGATCAACCATCAGAATTTGAAGGGGTGTATTTAATGAATCACTTAAAGCCATTTTTCCCCGGGAATAGCCATGAGAAGAGCCTGCTTTATTATGCTAAAATCTCTCCTGTTATGCTTCGTGTTGACGTTGACCGTCAACCTTGTTAACGCACAGCAAATTGTATTGCAGGATGATTCATTGCTTGTTGCATTTGACGCGGGATCAGGTGCCCTGATACGAATGGAACGAAAATCCACTCACTGGGTTATAGAACGGCGCCCTGATCTTGGTATTTCGTTCAGAATGCTCGTTCCATTGCCTGACCGGAAAGATAATTTTGTGCTGGGTCAAAAGCAACATGCCAGTGTCGAAAAGCTATCTGACCAAAAGGTACGTATCCGGTGGAGCCACATGGTGAGTGAGCATGGCGGTATACTACCCATCACATTGACTGCCATCGTCACTTTAAAGGCGGGTGCTTTAACGTTTGATGCAAAATTGGAAAATAATTCATCGCTGAGCGTCGAAACAATTTCCTATCCATACTTTGGTGATCTTAATGCACCGGCTAAGAATGCCACCATGGGTGTGAGGACAATGTGGTATGACAACCTGCAATATGATGAAATATATCCGCATTTCAATAATGAAAAAGGCTATTGGGGTGTTTTTCATCCCATGAAAACTTACGGTACCAATCAAAGCCTTTTTTGTCTTATCCAGGCTCGCCACCAGGGGATGTATGTTGTGATGCATGACCCTACCCAGCCATATCTATTGAAATATACCTTTGTGCAATATCCTGGCGTGATCTCCTCCACCAATAATCTGGTCCCCCAATCAGATGAAATATCTAACCTGCCTGTTCATCTGGAATTTCGTGCCTGTCATTTTATTTATGCGCATGCGCATACTACCATTAAGCTGGCTCCCGTTGTGCTGCGTTGTTACGATGGGGATTGGCATGGCGGGGTCGATTTGTATAAAAAGTGGCGGAAGACCTGGTTCAAGCCGGCGCTTATGCCTGCATGGGTTCAGGACGTGAATTCATGGCAGCAGCTGCAGATAAATTCTCCGGTAGAGGATTACCGTGTCCGGTATGATAGCCTGATCACATATGGTAAGGAATGTGCTGAAAACGGTGTGGGAGCTATCCAATTAGTGGGATGGAATCATGGTGGCCAGGATGGCGGTGACCCCTCTCTGGATACAGATCCGGGGTTGGGCAGCTGGCAAGACCTTCATGACGCGATTGCCAAAATCCAGGCCATGGGCGTCAAAATAATCCTATTTGCCAAATTGAATTGGGCCGACAAGACGACCCGGTGGGATCAGAAGGAATTATATAAATATGCGGCTACCGATCCTTATGGAATTCCTTATGAGCAGGGAGGCTATAGCTATTATACGCCACCCGAGCTGGCGGGTATTAATAAACATCGGCGAGATGTAATGGATATCTTATCGCCGGGCTACCAAAATATTGCTGTTCATGAGTTTCAGAAAACATTGAAACTCGGTGCAGCGGGTTGGCTTTGGGATGAGGTCCTTCAGCATGGTCCCGTTTACTACTCCTTTAGCGCAGATCATGGTTATACACCTCCAGGATATATTTATTCAGCAGATATCCCATTGGCAAAAAAATTGCATGCCGCCGCCAATAAACTCAATGCAGACTTTTTGTTTTCGGGGGAAGGGCCACAGGATTGGCTGATGCAATATTATCCGTGTTCTTATTTTCGTATTAATGATGGATCCATTGCTGTGGAGCGGTATATTGACCCCTACGCGCCGTTGGTAGTGGCGGTTACGGGCTTCGATGATCGTGAAATGCTGAACCTGATTTTGATGGATCGCTATATTATCAGTTATGAACCGTATAATTTTAAAGGCCATATTACCGATTATCCGCTTACCCTCGCTTATGGCAAAAAGATTGATTCCTTGCGCAAACGGTATAAAACCTACCTCTGGAACGCGGAATTCCGGGATGTAATGGGTGCAAAGGTAACTGCCAATGGCGTTGTGCGTTATTCCGTCTTTGTGACAAAAACCGGTAAACGTGCGGTTGTTGTTGTTAACCCTGCATCGGATAAATCAATTACGGCCAAAGTAATCTTACCGGACACGGGTAACCTGGTGGTCGCCACTCCGGAACGCCCGGATGCCAGGCCAACATCCGGTACATTACAAATTCCCGCACGTTCCGCCGCCGTCATAATGGAAAGGTAAATCCGCCCTGGCTTTTTTTAGGGTATATCTGATTCCCCATGCCGCTACAAAAGGATGGAAAGACACTGTAAAATTTTCAGGTTTTGAGCGGGAAACCCTAGAAGGCCTGGCGGATCATGGTGCTTTTCGATAAAGCCTTTCAGCCGACGGTTTATGATTTTTTCAGCCAATCTTTTTATCATTGAAGAAACGAAGGGTAAACCGGGAGGTTCTTTTATCAAATTTCAAAATTTCAGCCGCTAATTTGCCGGGAGGGCGTCCAACATTAATCTTTGTAACTTGCGCAAGGATTTAACCGTTCATCCTCATGCCATATCAACCCAAACATAAGATTCGCATCGTCACGGCAGCCTCGCTTTTTGACGGCCATGATGCGGCTATCAATATCATGCGCCGCATTTTGCAATCACAGGGGGCTGAAGTGATTCACCTGGGACATAACAGGTCCGCCGCGGACATCGTCGGGGCCGCTGTGGAGGAGGATGTGCAAAGCATCGCCATCACTTCCTATCAGGGCGGGCATCTGGAATTCTTTAAATACATCCATGACCTTTTGGCGGAGAAAAACTGCGGGCATATCAAGATCTTTGGTGGTGGAGGCGGTACGATCCTGCCCGAGGAGATCGCAATCCTGGAGGATTACGGCATCACGCGTATTTATTCCCCCGATGACGGCAGAAAGATGGGGCTCACAGGCATGATAGCCGACGTGATCCGGCAGTCGGACTTTCCGGTACCTGTAAGCCTTCACGGCCTGAGGGAGGCTTTGGCAAAAAAAGAAGCCGCTGTCATTGGACGGACCATTACCGTGTTGGAAAACAAGCTGCCGGAAAGCGAAGAGATCTATCCGCTCCTCCGGGAAGAAAAATACAGCGGGGTGATTCTTGGCATTACGGGAACAGGCGGGGCGGGTAAATCGACCGTGACAGATGAGCTCATGCGAAGGTTTTTAAGCACCTTTCCCGATAAGACAGTGGCGGTTGTTTCGGTAGACCCTTCCAAGAAAAAAACAGGCGGGGCGTTGCTGGGAGATCGTATACGGATGAATATACTGCCACACCCCAGGGCCTACATGCGTTCGCTAGCCACCCGGGAAAGCGAGAGAGCGCTGAGTGAACATGTGCAGGAGGCACTTGACGTATGCCGGACGGCGGCTTTTGACCTGATCATCCTGGAGAGCTCGGGCATCGGGCAAGGGGATATCACCATTGTGGATTATTGCGATGTGTCGCTGTATGTGATGACACCCGAATACGGTGCTGCATCACAACTGGAAAAAATAAACATGCTCGATTATGCGGATGTGATCGCCATCAATAAGTTTGACAAAACCGGTGCCCTGGATGCGCTGCACGACGTGCGCAAGCAATACAAGCGGAACCATGGCTTGTGGACCGGCAAAGAGCACGACATGCCCGTGGTGGGAACCATCGCTTCGCAATTCAATGACGTAGGGGTCAATGAGTTGTTCGCGCTGATTTTAGAAAAGATCAGGGAGAAAAAAGAAGTTGTTTTCGGGCCCATCCCTCGTTATGGCCATGAGCAGACCATTAACCGCTCCCAGATCATCCCGTCGTCACGGGTGCGTTATCTGGCGGAGATCACGGAAAATATTACCGAACGAAAAAGGTGGATCAGGGAGCAATGCGCCGTCGCCAGCAGATTGTATCAGATCGATGGCACCCTGAAGGCCCTAACAGAGTCGGAGGAGCCTCTCGCAGGGGAAGGTCCGGAGAAGGACCTGCAAAGTTTAAAGAAAGCCTTTGAAGCAAAGCTTGATCCTGGTTGTAAAGAATTGCTATCCGGGTGGAACGCACAAAAGGGAAAATACCGGGCGGATTATTTTGAATATAAGGTAAGGGATAAAAGCATCCGGCTGCCGTTGTTTGCGGAGAGCCTTTCCGGCACGCGCATACCGAAAATATCCTTACCGGGCTTTAGCGATTGGGGCGATATTCTCCGCTGGCAACTGGAAGAAAACGCGCCGGGGGCGTTTCCTTATACGGCGGGGGTATTCCTGCTTAAGCGGGAAGGGGAAGATCCCACGCGGATGTTTGCGGGGGAGGGATCCCCTGAGCGAACCAACAGGCGTTTCCACTATGTATCCCTCGATCAACCGGCCAAGCGTCTGTCGACAGCATTCGATAGTGTGACGCTTTACGGGGAGGATCCTGATCACCGCCCGGATATTTATGGTAAGGTAGGCAACTCGGGCGTCAGCATCGCTACGGTGGAGGATGCCAAGAAATTATACAGCGGTTTTGACCTCTGTGATCCCAAGACTTCTGTGAGCATGACCATCAATGGCCCGGCACCGGTGATCCTGGCTTTCTTTATGAACGCCGCTATTGACCAGCAATGTGAGAAGTACATTACCTCCCATGATCTCTGGAAGACGGTTGATGAAAAATTAAAAGATACCTTCAAGGACAAATCCCGGCCACAATATAATGGGGGCGATCAGGATCTTCCTGCCGGTCATGACGGATTGGGATTGCGCCTGCTGGGCGTTTCAGGAGATCAGGTATTGGAAGATGCGGTCTACCAGCAGATAAAGGCGGATACCCTGAACGTCGTACGCGGCACGGTGCAGGCCGATATTCTCAAAGAGGATCAGGCGCAGAATACCTGTATCTTCTCTACGGAATTTGCCTTAAAGATGATGGGCGATGTGCAGGCTTATTTTATCCGGAACAAGACGCGGAATTTTTATTCTGTCAGCATCTCAGGCTATCATATCGCCGAGGCAGGCGCCAACCCCATCACCCAACTGGCTTTTACCCTTTCCAACGGATTTACATACGTGGAATATTACCTGAGCCGCGGCATGTCCATCGATGATTTTGCGCCGAACCTTTCTTTCTTTTTCAGCAATGGTATGGATGCGGAATACGCGGTCATTGGTCGCGTGGCGCGGCGTATCTGGGCAAGGGCGATGCGGTATAAATATGGTGCCAATGATCGTTCTCAAAAGCTAAAATACCATATTCAGACCAGTGGTCGAAGCCTGCACGCGCAGGAGATCGACTTCAATGATATACGAACCACTCTGCAGGCTTTGTATGCTATTTATGACAACTGCAATTCACTTCACACGAATGCATACGATGAGGCCATCACCACTCCGACGGAGGAAAGCGTTCGCCGGGCGATGGCCATACAGCTGATCATCAACCGTGAATTGGGCACCGCAAAGAATGAGAATCCCAATCAGGGATCTTTCCTGATAGAGGAACTGACGGACTTGGTGGAGGAAGCTGTTCTCGCGGAATTCGATCGCATCTCCGACAGGGGCGGTGTGCTGGGTGCGATGGAAAGAATGTATCAGCGCAACAAGATACAGGAAGAAAGCCTGTATTATGAGTCACTGAAGAACAGCGGTGAATTGCCAATTGTCGGCGTCAATACTTTTTTAAATAAGAAGGGGTCGCCAACCATTATTCCCGATGAAGTGATTCGTTCTACAGAGGCGGAAAAGGAAGAACAGATCCGTCATCTGAAGTCTTTTAAGGAGCGGCATGCCGCCAGGAGCGAGGATATGCTAAGGCGTTTGCAGCAGACGGCCATGAAGAATGAAAATATTTTTTCTGAGTTGATGGAGACGGTCAAATACTGTTCACTGGGACAGATCACCCATGCTTTGTTTGAAGTGGGAGGTCAGTACAGGAGGAACATGTGAGCTGGCTGGACAAAACAGCAGCCTTGGTTCATAACAAATCATCCAAATGATTGAGGTTGGATTTTACCGTATCAATGACTTCCCTTTTCCGGCCATCAAGCATCATTTTTGTCATAGACAAGGCAAAACCTTTCATCTGCTTCCACTCAATATGGGGTGGTAGCGCCAGCGCGTTCGGATCAGTCATGACGTTGACGACTACGGGCCCGTCAGCTTTAAACGCCTTCTCTAATCCAGCCTCGATGGCGTCCGGTGAGGTTATCCTTATTCCTTCTATCCCCATGGCGGCGGCTATTTTTTCAAAATCGGGATCGACCATGTCGGTTTGCCAGTCAACAATGCCTGCCACTTCCATTTCAAGTTTTACCATGCCCAGGGACCGGTTGTTAAAGATAATGATCTTTATGGGCAGCTTGTATTGCGAAACGGTCATCAGATCTCCGAGCAGCATGGAGATGCCACCATCCCCGCACATGGCGATCACCTGGCGGTCAGGGCATGCCAGGGCAGCCCCGATGGCTTGCGGCATCGCATTGGCCATGGAGCCATGAACGAAGGATCCGAGCAGGTCGCGTCCTTTGGTCGCGTGGATGTATCGTGCACCCCATACGCAACACATCCCGGTATCCACACAAAATACCGCGCTGTCATCCGCGAGCCGGTCAATGACGGAAGCTACGTATTCCGGATGGATGGCGTTTTCCTCCCCATGGTGGTCGATTACATTTTCGTATAAATGATCAGTCGCTTTCTTATAAATGGTTTTTTGTGCCTGGAGGAATCGTTCCGCTTTCTTTGGCTTTAACAAAGGGAGTAGGGCGCTGAGCGTGTCTTTGACGTCGCCCTGCAGTCCCATATCGAGATCTGCCCTTCTGCCCAGGCGTTCAGGTTTGATGTCTATTTGTACGATTTTATTTTTTTTAGGCAGGAAAGGAGTATAGGGAAAATCACTGCCGAGCAACACCAGCACGGACGCGTCATGCATCGCTTCGTATCCGGAGGTCATGCCCAGAAGGCCGGTCATGCCCACAGCAAAAGGGTTGTCATATTCCACTTCCATTTTTCCCCGGAAGGAATAGGCTACAGGCGCCTTTAATTTCTCCGCCAGTTCAATCACTTCCTGGTGGGCACCGCGGCAGCCGTAGCCGCAAAATAAAACGATGTTCTCTTCGCTGTTTAATAAATCGGCCAGGGTGTTTATTTCTTCTTCCGAAGGGCGGATAACGGAATTTGTACGATACACTTTTAAGGCGGACCTGCTCTCTGCTGCCGCGGCAGCCGCCACGTCGCCGGGCAGCCCGATCACGGCGACGCCTCCCCGTTGCAGGGCCTGTTGCATGCCTGCCTGCAGCATACGGGGCAATTGTTCAGGAGTGAAGGCGATCTGGTTGTACAGGCTGCAATCATCGAATAGTTTGATGGGGTTGGTCTCCTGGTGGTATTCCATCCCGAATTCAGTGCTCTGGCAGGTGGAAGCGATCGCCAGTACGGGCGCTCCTGTCCGGTGTGCGTCATAGAGACCATTCACCAGGTGTACATGTCCGGGACCGCTGCTGCCGGCGCAACAGGAGATGTTTCCCGTGAGCTGCGCTTCGGCACCGGCCGCGTAAGCGCCGACTTCCTCATGCCGCACATGCACCCACCGGATCCGCCCGTCGCGCCGGATGGCATCATTCACCGGATTCAGGCTGTCGCCCGTAACCGCGTATATTCTTTTCACGCCGGCATCTGCCAGCATATCCACTAATTGTTCTGAAACATTCTTTGACATCCTGATGATTTTATCGTGGTAAAAATTACAACAAGGTAGGGAAATATTCTGATGGCAGGGAACAGGAGGACCGGTATCCCTTATCGTTTCGAATTTAAATTTTAAATCCTCTGTATATTTTGTAGATTTGTTTACACATTAAACATTATGGTAGCTTTGAAACGTTTCTTCTTGCTAAGTCTGCTCGTCCCTGCATTCGCTGTCCCGGTTTTTTCTCAGATAAAACAGGATACGGTGTCGCTGGAAAAACAATTGGATCATAAACGGGTAGTCCTGCCCAATGGCTGGTCGCTGACGCCGACGGGCAAGTCATTGCCTTTGGGTGATCTGCCATTGAACATGGCGGTATCGCCCTCAGGGAAGTATCTTGCAGTGACCAATAACGGTTACAGCCGGCAAACGGTACAGCTTTTTGATGTGAAAAAGGAAACGCAGTCGGATGCTGTTACAATCCGCAAGTCATGGGTCGGGCTCGTGTTTAGCCGGGACAGCCGGTTTCTGTTCGTGTCTGGCGGGAATGATGACATGATCCTGAAATACCGCGTTCGAAACGGGCCGTTGGACCTGGCTGATTCTATTGTGCTCGGAAAACCCTGGCCAAAGGACAAAATAAGCATTACCGGCATCGCCCTGGATGACAAACGCGATCGCCTATACGCGGTTACCAAGGAAAATAATTCATTGTACATCTGCGATACACGTACTGACAAAGTACTAGAGCGTATTCCGCTCAGCGCGCAAGCGTATACCTGTTTGCGCTCACCGGATGGGAAGACGCTGTATATTTCCCTGTGGGGCGGTGGGAAAGTACTTTTCTTTGACACGGACAAAGACAGGATCTATGATTCCGTCCCGACGGAAAGCCATCCCAATGATATGGCGGTCACCCGTGACGGGCGTTATCTTTTTGTCGCCAACGCCAATAGCAACTCGGTGACGGAGATAGATACACGGGAACCCAAAGCGATAGAAACGCTTTCCGCGGCATTGTATCCGGGTTCACCGGCAGGCTCCACTACCAACAGTGTAGCGCTTTCTTCAGATGATAAAACCCTGTACGTGGCGAATGCCGATAACAATTGTCTTGCGGTATTTGACGTGTCAAAACCAGGGCAGGCGCAAGGGAAAGGCTTTATCCCTACCGGCTGGTATCCGACCTGTGTACGCATCGCCGGCGGTAAATTGTGGATAGCCAACGGAAAGGGATTTCATTCCATGGCAAATCCCGACGGCCCCAGTCCGGTAAACAAAACCCAAAAGGTAAGCGCCAGTGGATTTTCCGGTGGTAAAAAGCCTGTACAATATATTGCGGGCTTATTCAAAGGGACCCTCTCCATCATGCCCTTACCGGGCCCAAAGACATTAAGTGATTATTCCAAGGCGGTATATAAGAATACGCCTTTTAATGAAAAGAAAGATGAGGTGGCCTCCGGTGAGCCGGGTAACCCGATTCCGCAAAAGCCGGGAGGCGCCACGCCCATAAAATATGTCTTTTACGTCATTAAGGAAAACCGCACCTACGACCAGGTGCTGGGGGATGTAAAAGAGGGCAACGGAGATCCTGCCCTGTGTATTTTCGGCGACAGCATCACCCCGAATGAACATAAACTGGTGCATGACTTTACACTGCTTGATAATTTTTATGTGGATGCCGAAGTAAGCGCTGATGGTCATAACTGGAGTACGGCGGCCTACGCGACAGACTATGTGGAGAAAACATGGCCTACCTTATACAGCGGCCGGGGAGGCACCTACGATTACGAAGGAACCAGAAAGATAGCTTATCCCGCCAAAGGGTTTATCTGGGATTACTGCAAACGTGCCGGTGTAAGTTATCGGAACTACGGTGAATTCGTGCACAATGGGAAGGGTCATATCCTTCCTGCCATCCGGGGACATTTTTGTCCGGGTTTCCCTGATTTTAATCTCCGCATACAGGATGTTTACCGTGAAAAGATCTGGGAGCATGATTTTGATTCTTTGGTGGCGGGCGGCGCACTGCCCCGTTTCAGTACGCTGCGTTTTCCCAATGATCATACAAGTGGTATGCGACGCGGTGCTTATACCCCGTACGCCGCGGCGGCGGATAACGACCTTGGCGTGGCGAGGTTTATAGAACATTTATCCCATAGCTCCATATGGGATTCCTGCGCTGTTTTTATCCTGGAGGATGATGCGCAGAATGGCCCCGATCACGTGGATGCGCACCGGTCGACCTGCTATCTGATCAGCCCCTATGTAAAAAGACACCATGTGGATCATACCATGTATTCGACCTCGGGCGTACTCCGGACGATGGAGCTGATCCTGGGGCTACCGCCCATGAGCCAGTATGACGCGGCGGCTACACCGCTTTGGCGTTCCTTCACCAACAAGCCTGATTTTACCCCCTATCAGGCCTTAGCTGAAAATGTAGACATCAACGAACGGAATACGGCTAAAAACAAGCTGTCGAAAATATCCGCCACCTTTAATTTATCAAAGGAAGACGCCATACCCGACCTTGAATTTAACGAGGTGATATGGAAGGGGATAAAGGGGTTAAATGCCGTGATGCCGGCACCGCGGCACAGCGCTTTCGTAAAATGGTCCGCGGAAAAGGACGATGATGATTGACGGGACGATGGCCCGTCCGGAAAGATCGTGACCTCTTCTGATGATTTTATATAACCTTTCTCTGGATTTTATTTTAATTCCGACAAAGCGCTTTTATGATTATTGCCCAGCCAGAGCAAGGCATCCATTACCAGGCTGTCCTGGATCCTGTTATGGAAAGTGAAGGATAATTGCCTGTTGCTTCCGTCTTCGTAATCCATATCATTATGGCCCATGTTCATGTAGATCATCCGGTAACGGATGTTGGTCCATACTACGGGGTAATAGCCGCTGTGCCATATTTCTGAAGGCTTTGGACCGGTCCCCAATGGAAAGCTGGAAGAATCGATGGAGATGAGTATTTTGATGTCAGGGTTTTTACGCAGGTCGCGGGACCATCGATACCATTCATTGGGAGCGGATTTAAACGTTTTGGGCAAATGCCTGGTAGCAGGGTGGTGACGGTCTTCCACCCGGAGGATTGCCGGGGTCGGTCTCCAGGTATTACTCACATACGAGCCGGATCCTAAAAATACATCATGGTACCAATCCCAGTTCTGGGGATAGGCCGAAGGCGTCAGGGCGAAGGCAGCAAAATGAAACCCCATCCAGGCGCCGCCATTGTCCATATACTTGCGGAAGGCGGCTCTTTGAGCTGCGCTATCCGGCCGGGTATCCAGAAAAATGACCACCTGGTAATGCGCGAGAAAGGATGCGTTCAGGTGATCCCAGTTATTGGTGGAGTCATAGGAAAAACCATATTTTTTTGCCATTTCAGGGAACCACTTATTGGCTTCATGGACAAAGCTGATATGGGCCAGGTCATTTTTACCCGTGTAAAATGCGATTACCCTGAACGTGGGTGCATGCCGCTGTGCTGCTGCGTTGAAAACTAAAAGACAGCAGGCGATGAAAAGCGATAAGCGGGCTGAATGCTTTTTAATAAGGTTAAACATTTTTTTCCGGTGGTTTCTATGTATGTGTTCACTTATCAGATGTTGATTTTCACAGCGCCTTTATTCAGTTGAATCTTTCTCAAAAGTAGTCAATGTGTTCAGATGATTACTGGCCGGGGTCCCTTTATTTCAGTACTTCGGCGTTGGATCTATCCTGGAAAACCGGTCGCTATACTTTCGGATCCTATCTTTTCCCTGCCATAATACGCTATGCTATAAGATGAAGGTGCGCTTGTGCAGGCCGTTTGGATGCCCGTTTGCATCCTTTGTTGACACTTGCTGTTACAAAGCATTTTTATGTAAATTGAACGAAAGTCAAGGATAATTGCCTGTTACCTCCGTCTTGGCCATCCATATCAGGGTAACCGATGTTCAGGTAAATCATCCGGTAATGGGTGGATCATCCGGTAAAGTAATCTTTTGCAAGGTTCGCTGTTTCTCCAGGTATCTTTTATGAAATCCCTTGCTATTTCAGGTTTTAAAGCATTATCTTTAGAGCGTTAATGAACAAAAATGCCCGGTAGGAATTTAGGCCTCAAATTGAGTTGGATAATATTGTCCATCTCATGCATCCAACATGCCAATGCGCAGGATTTTTCCAACAAGGGCAGAGATTTTTGGGTGGCCTATGGTTATCATGTACGTTTTGTCACGGGAAATCCGGTAAACGCCCAGGAGATGGTACTTTATTTTGCCACTGAAGCGGTTACCAATGTAACCGTGTCCATACCCGATCTTGGTTATTCCAAAACGTATTCCAATATTCCCGCCAATACGATATTTACAACCTCCCCGTTGCCCAAGTATGGCAGCGCTGATGCCCGTTTATTAACAGAAGGCATTTCTGATAAAGGCATTCATATCACGAGCGACGAGCCGGTCGTAGCTTATGCCCATATTTACAACAACAGTGTGTCGGGGGCTACCCTGCTATTCCCAACCAATACGCTGGGTCAGCAGTATTACTCGATAAACTTTGATCAAAAATCAAACGACAACTACTCCTACCCTTATTTTTATGTTATTGCCGCTGATACGGGCACCACTACGATCGAGGTGACACCAAGCGCCAATACCCAAACGATGACGGCCGGGCAAACCTATAGTTTCAGTTTAAAGCAGGGGCAGGTTCTAAATGTGTTTGGGGACATTTCAGGAAAAAACGGGGTAGATCTTACCGCTTCAAAGATCAGAAGTGTCGGCAATTCAGGTATGGGATGCAAACGGATTGCTGTATTTTCCGGAAGCGGTAAAATATATATTAATTGTAATAGTTCAGACGGCAAAACAGCCGACAATTACATGGTACAGGCATTTCCACAAACAGCCTGGGGAAAGTACTATCTTACGGTACCTACGAAGAACCTTCCTTTTAATTTCTTCAGAATAGCGGTTTCTGACCCGTCCACTGTGGTCAGAATGAACGGGACTGTATTAACGGGTCTTGTCAATAACTTCTATTATCAGCAAACAACGACAGCGCCCGCCGTCATAGAGGCAGATAAGCCAATAACGGTAGCCCAATATATTACTGCCCAGGGCGCGTGTGGTAACGGAAGCCCGGGTGACCCGGAAGTTATTTACTTAAGCCCTGTAGAGCAAAATATTGACCGGGTCATTTTAAATTCTACGCCTAACTATAAGATAGTAGAACATTTTATCAACGTAGTGATTCCCAACAGGGGCACGGGCGTCAGCTCGTTTAAATTAGACGGAGCCCCACCTACCGCCGCTTTTATTGTTGATCCTCAGAATAGCCATTATTCCTATACTCAGATTCCGGTCGGGCCGGGACAGCATATCATTCAATCGGATTCAGGCTTTAATGCTACGGCATACGGATATGGGAAATATGAGTCCTATGGGTACAATGCGGGTACCAATATAAAGGACTTCTACCAGTACATTTCTATCCACAATAAGTATGCAACGGTGAATTTTCCGGCAGGATGCCGGGGGACACCGCTAAATTTTTACATGACCCTTCCTTACCAGCCCTTGCGGCTTTCCTGGGAGTTCTCCGGCTTATTTCCCGATACCGTTATTAATAATCCCTCGTATGATTCCACCTGGGTAGTCAATGGAAGAACCCTTTACCAGTATAAATTGAATAAGCCGTATATTTTTCATCAATCAGGTACCTATTCCATTGTAGTTGTCGCGGAAAACCCCACCGCTGACGGATGCAACGGCGTTCAAAAAATAAGTTATGACCTCAGTATATTTGATCCGCCCAAAGCAGTCTTTACCATTGCCGGTAATAGTTGTGCAGCAGATACTGTTCATTTTCTGGACAATACCACAGATGGTACGGACAGAAAAATCACGAAATGGGCATGGGACTTCGGTGACGGCTCCCTGGCAGCTGTAAAAAATCCTGTACATAAATATATCACCGGAGGCGCTTATACGACAAAACTATCCGTCATTAACGACATCGGTTGTACATCTGATACCGCCACCCGGGTGATTGATCTGGGCAATACGCCCACCGCGAAGTTTGAAGTTTCTTCGCCTCATTGTGCCGGCAAAAATATTACCTTTTCAGATTTATCGGACGTCACGGGTAATACTCCCATTACTAAAAGGAATTGGGACTTCGGGGATGGCACGGTGGCCGTTTTAGACACCGGTACTTCCTGTGGTCATCGCTATTCCGCCGCGGGTAAATATAAAGTGAGTTTGGTAGCGGAAACGGGTAAAGGGTGTGCCAGTATAGCTTTCAGCAGGGATGTCGTTGTCAGTGATCAACCGAAAGCAGGATTTATTGCGCCAAAGGTATGCCTCGCAGATGCCTCCGCGCCTTTTATAGACACCAGTAGTGTGGCGTCGGGTAATATTGCATCCTGGCAGTGGGATTTTGGAGATGCTGACTGGAATACCTCCAACCCCGATATCTCGACACAACAAAATCCATCGCACAAATATAGTAAGACCAGGTCCTATACCGCCCAATTAATCGTGACAACGCATTCGGGTTGCACAGATTCGGTAAGCCAATCCTTCACCGTGAACGGTTCTGTTCCCGAAGCCGGTTTTACCGTCACACAGGACAGTAAATTGTGCAGCAATCTGCCCGTATCTATTACCAATACTTCGTCTGTGGGTTTTGGCAAGATAGTAAAGCTGGAGATCTATTGGGACAATTTGCATGATCCTTCGCAAACAACCATAGATGAAACGCCCGTCAACGGAAAAACATATATACACAGCTACCCTGTATTCCATACGCCTGCTACCAGGACGTACCAGATCAGGATGGTGGCCTATTCGGGTATCAGTTGTTTTCATGAAATGACAAAGAATATAACGGTATCAGCCACCCCCGAACTGAAGTTTGATCCGGTATCTCCCGTTTGCAGCAGGGTAGCCCCTTTTCCCATTTCACAGGCTTCTGTTACGAACGGATTGACCGGCAGCGGTACCTTTTCCGGCAGTGGTATTACGCCCGCCGGGTTATTTGATCCGGCTATGGCTGCGGCAGGATCACATGTGCTCACCTACACCTACCGGACGCTGAACGGATGTGTCGATTCCGTCAGTCGATCGGTAGAAGTATATCCGACCCCGGAGGCCCATGCAGGGGCAGATACGGTGGTGCTGGAAGGAGGTTCTGTGACCTTATCCCCTGTTTTACCAACAGCTGTTCAAGCGTCTTATCTTTGGTCACCTTCGACAGGGCTTAGTAATCCAACCATCCTCAACCCGGTGGCATCACCAGCAGATGACATGACCTACACGCTTAAGGTATCCTCCGGCAAAGGTTGCAGCAGTTCAGATGCCGTCTTCGTAAAAGTGTTAAAGAAACCGTTGATACCCAATGCATTTTCACCTAATGGAGATGGTATTAACGACCTGTGGAGAATAAAATATCTTGAGACTTATCCGGGCGTTACGGTAGAAATTTATAACCGGTATGGGCAAATTTTGTTTCGTTCTGCGGGATACGCCAGGCCCTGGGATGGAAAATACAAAGGGCAGAATGTACCCACGGGCACTTATTATTATATTATAGATCCTAAAAACGGCAGGAAAAAAATGACAGGCTTTGTAGATGTATTGCGATAGGCAGTGCAATAAAAACAAAAAATACTGATGAAAAAAATTGCCTGCACACTAACAGCCTGCCTGAGCATCCTCATCGCTTCCGGTCAGCAGAAGCCCCAATATACCCAGTATATTTTAAATAACTACATCCTTAACCCTGCATTGAGCGGTATCTATAATTATACAGACGTAAAACTTAGTTACCGCAGCCAGTGGACAGGTTTAAAAGGAGCGCCGGTTACAGATTATTTTTCAATACAGGGCCCTATAGGTAAAAAAGATTATAAAACAACTGCCACTTCTTTTCAGGTACCCGGTCAAAATCCTCGGGGCACTTATTATGGGGAGAATTCGACGCCCTCGAAGCCACATCACGGTGTGGGCCTTTTTATACTCAACGATAAAACAGGCTTATATAACAGGTTTTCAGCCGATGCGTCTTATGCCTATCACATGGGATTAAGCGCCCGGATTAACCTTGCGGTTGGTTTTGCCGCGGGCATTACTAATATTAGTTACGATTTATCAAGAGTGAATTTTGCGGAACCTGGTGATCCTGTGGTAAGCGGGGGGAATGGCCATACCTTAAACAGTTTACGTCCCGATTTAAGCGCTGGTTTATGGCTCTATTCCACTGATTATTTTGTGGGGCTGAGCGCTCAGCAAATTATTCCGCAGCAATATACTTTCTCCGGTAAGACTGCGCTGGAGAAAGCCACGCTCATCCCTCATTTTTTTGCGACGGCAGGATATGGGTTTCAGCTAAGTGATGATATCAAAGTAACACCTTCTGTGATGTTCAAATACGTTCAGGGCACTCCAACCGCGCCCCAGTTTGATTTTAATATAAAATTTCAGTACCTCGACCTCCTGTGGGCCGGAGGCAGCTACCGGTATCAGGATGGTTATTCAGCCATGGTTGGATTTAATGTGGGCAATACCTTTAACCTTGGGTACGCTTATGACTTTACCACTTCTCATTTGAATACCGTCAGCGGAGGAACGCATGAAATTATCATCGGGCTCCTGATAGGCAATCATTATAGCGAAAAATGCCCCATGCCTCTCTGGTGATACGATGCGAGCTGATCCTCCGGGAGCTGCTATCAGTTTTTTAGTTTACCGGTCTGAATAGTTTTTTCCCGTCGAGCCCCCGAATAAAGAGGTTTCCCTTGTCATGTCCCCGAAAGGGAATAATTTTACACGCTCATGGGAGGATCATATTGAAGGCAACGGTATACAAATCAACGGGAAGTTGGTACACGGTGAAAACACCGGAGGGAGACCTGTGGCAATGCCGCATTGCCGGGAAAATGAAAATAGACGAGGAGATTACTTCCACGAACCCTGTTGCCGTGGGTGACGAGATAGAGATGGAAATGGAAGATGAGGCGCAAAAGACGGCGATCATCACACTGGTACACAGCCGGAATAATTACATCATTCGTTCTTCGCCCCATTCCAGGTATAAGAATCATATTGTTGCGGCCAATATCGATCAGGCCGTCCTCATCGCCACACTGCGGGCGCCTAAAACCTCGCAGGGGTTCATAGACCGCTACCTGGTGACGGCCGCAGCTTATCATATTCCGGCCATCCTGGTTTTTAATAAGCAGGATCTCTACCAGGAGAAAGATACCAGGCATTTTGAGGCCTGGAGATCCATGTACGCAAAGATGGATTATCCCGTATTGCTGGCTTCGGCCCTTAACGGGGAGGGCCTGGAGGATATCAAGCGGATATTGCAAAACAAGACAAGCCTCTTTGCAGGACATTCCGGCGTAGGCAAAAGTACCCTCATCAATGACCTGGTGCCGGACCTGGAACTCAAGACACAATTTGTAAGTGACTCTTCGGGCAAGGGCGTCCATACAACCACTTTTGCCCAGATGCATGAATTGCCCTTTGGGGGAAAGATCATCGATACACCCGGCATCAGGGAATTGGGCATTGTGGACGTGGACAAAACGGAACTCTCGCAATACTTTTTAGACATGCGGCCTTACCTGTCCGCGTGCCGTTTTAATAATTGCCTGCATCTGGATGAACCGGGTTGCGCTGTGAAAGCGGCCGTAGCGCAGGGCGCCATTGATGAGAGCCGTTATGGAAGTTACCTGGCCATCCTGGTTACTTTGCCGGAGACGGAGTGGTAGACGGGGCCCGGCTGGTGGTATCCCCGGCAACAGGGTGATGGGAAGTGGAGTCAGAAGAGGCATGCCGGGGACTGGCGGAATGACTTTGTTTGGACGCGGATGTCTGCTTGGATGATTTTTCTTTTCCTTCGATGCCTTGTTGCTGCAAATATTTATTCATATCCTTGCCGAAAAGGTGGCTGGGGTTTTTGGTCGGTCTCAGGCCTTCATCCAATCGGTGTTCCGCTCCCAGTGGCGGCGGCTGATAGAGACGCGGACTGCAGCCCGCTAAAAGGATAAGGGGGCATAAAAGGGTGAAGCATCTTTTGACCGGGCTTTTCATATCTTTCTTAACGGCTTTTCTTAGCGGATATTTTGCGCTTTGGGCGGTTCCCTGAACCACCCCGCATACATGATATAGTTATTGGCAATCCGGTTGATCTCTCCATGGATCAATTCCTGTGAGATGTCCTTTACCTTTTTTGCGGGCACGCCCGCGTAAATGCTGCCTGCTTCGACACGGGTGTTTTCCAGGATCACGGCACCCGCCGCGATAATGGAGTTTTGTCCGATCACCGCATGGTCCATCACGATGGCGCCCATGCCGATGAGCACGTTGTCCTCCACGGCACATCCGTGCATGATGGCGTTGTGTCCGATGGAAACGTTATCACCAATCAGGGTTTCTGATTTTTGATACGTACAGTGAATGACGGCGCCGTCCTGTATATTGACTTTATTCCCCAGGCGGATGCTGCCGACGTCCCCTCTGACCACTGCACCAAACCAGATGCTGCCGTCATCGCCCATGACCACATCGCCGACGATGGTAGCGTTGGGTGCGAT
This sequence comes from Chitinophagaceae bacterium, assembly GCA_036278455.1. Classification (GTDB taxonomy): domain Bacteria; phylum Bacteroidota; class Bacteroidia; order Chitinophagales; family Chitinophagaceae; genus FW021-bin31. Next base: position 18,340 of record DASULB010000035.1, read on the forward strand.
AAAGCAATTCTTGCCGAAGACGGGGGAGATATCTTTAACCGGAAGGATAATAGGCATGGCGTAAACGGTTAATTGTGCATAAAGGTTACTAAATTCGCTGATTGAATCAAAGATAGGCAACAAAAATCAAAGACCGTCCGATGTGATGGATATTACCAGTGTTTGACCCAGGAGGAGCACCATGACCAACCGACAGTTATTTTTACAACACGTAGCCCAGACATCCGATGCACCCCTTGCGCTGGAGATCCTGAAGGCCGAAGGCATGTACCTGTGGGATGTATCGGGAAAGAAATACCTGGACCTCATCGCAGGCATCAGCGTTTGCAATATCGGACATTCAGATCCCGCGGTGGTAAAGGCGGTACAGCAGCAAGCGGAACAGTATATGCACCTGATGGTCTATGGCGAGTTTGTCGAGTCGCCCCAGGTGCGTTATGCCGGGTTACTGGCGGAACACTTGCCCGAGGGACTCAGCAGTGTTTACTTTACCAATTCCGGCGCCGAGGCGGTGGAAGGGGCCATGAAACTGGTGAAGCGGTTCACGGGACGCCCGGGGATCATCGCCTTTCAAAAAGATTATCACGGTTCTACACAAGGCGCCCTCAGCATCATCGGGGATGAATACTGGCGGAATGCCTACCGGCCACTGCTGCCGGGGATCACACATTTACGGTATAATCAATTGGAGGACCTCGAACGGATTACAGAAAACACCGCCGGTGTGATTGCAGAAACCGTCCAGGGGGAGGCCGGCATCATAGCGGCCGACCCGGAATGGCTGCGGCGGTTGAGACTGCGCTGCACGGAGACCGGTGCGTTGCTGGTGCTGGATGAGGTACAGGCCGGTTTGGGGCGGACGGGTATGCTGTGGGCCTTTGAGCAGTATGGCATCACGCCCGATGTGCTGATTGCGGGAAAGGCCCTGGGTGGCGGCATGCCGCTGGGCGCTTTTATGGCTGCACCATCCATTATGGAAGTGCTTGCCAGCAAACCCGTGTTGGGGCATATTACCACTTTTGGCGGGCATCCCGTGTGCTGTGCAGCCGGAATGGCGGCCTTTGAGCGGTTATTGGACGGGGAATTAATTCCCCAGGTAAAAAACAAGGAACGCTTGTTCCTCCAGGGATTGCGGCATGAAAGGATCAGAAAGGTCCGTTCATCCGGGCTCATGATAGCGGTGGAATTCGATTCTTTTGAAACCAATAAAAAGGTCATCGATCGTTGCATCGCCGGGGGGGTACTGACCGACTGGTTTTTATTTGCCCCCGAGTGTATGCGCATCGCCCCGCCCCTCATCATTACCGACGAGCAGATCCAGATGGCTTGCCAGGTCATCATGGAAGCCGTCGCATCCGTATAATGTTGTCAATCTGTCATGAATTTTCACGTGGCATAAAGTTTGGAAGCGACCATTCGTAAAAATAACAAGACCAAACCTCACTAAAAATAAGAAGTATGCAAAAAGGAGACATCAGAGTTCAGACAGAGAACATTTTTCCCATCATTAAGAAATTTCTTTATTCCGATCACGATATTTTTCTGCGGGAACTGATCAGTAACGCGGTGGATGCCACGCAGAAATTGAAAACACTCTCCGGTGTGGGTGAGTTTAAGGGTGAACTTGGTAAACTGCGCATAGACGTGAAGGTAAATGAAGATGACAGCACCATCACCATCTCGGATAACGGCATAGGGATGAACGCCGATGAAGTGGATCAATACATTAACCAGGTCGCCTTCTCGGGTGCCGAATCCTTTTTAGAGAAATACAAAGGACAGAACCCCGCGAACATCATCGGGCATTTTGGACTGGGTTTTTACTCCGCTTTCATGGTGAGCGACAAGGTGGAGATCTTTACCAAATCATGGAGGGACGAACCGGCTGTAAGGTGGGAGTGTGATGGCAGTCCTGAATACACGCTGGAGGAAACTACTAAGGAGAAGCGCGGCACAGACATCGTGCTTCATGTCAATGAAGAGAGCAGGGAGTTTCTGCAATCCGACCGCATACGCGGGATCCTGCAGAAGTTCTGTCGCTTCCTTCCGGTTCCTATTTACTTCTCCGACAAGGATACTAAGGAGGAAGGAAAGCCGATCAATAACACCGAGCCGCTGTGGACCAAGAAGCCCGCCGATCTCACCACGCAGGATTACCAGGATTTTTACAAGGAGCTTTATCCTTTCAGTGAACCGCCCCTGTTCTGGATACACCTGAATGTGGATTATCCGTTTCACCTGACGGGCGTACTTTATTTCCCGAAGATCAAGCAGAGTTATGAAATACAGAAAGACAGGATCAGCCTCTACAGCAACCAGGTGTTTGTCACCGATGAGGTAAAGGATATTGTTCCTGAGTTTTTGATGTTATTGCACGGGGTCATTGATTCACCGGATATTCCGCTGAATGTCAGCCGCAGTTACCTGCAGGGTGATCCCAACGTGAAGAAGATCAATAATTACATTTCCAGGAAAGTGGCCGACAAGCTGGAGGAGATCTTTAAAAACGACCGGAAGGAGTTCGAAGATAAATGGGAACATATCGGGCTTTTTGTAAAATACGGCATGCTGACTGAGGATAAGTTTTATGAAAAGGCGATGAAGTTTCACATTATGGGGGATGCCCTGGACAACCGGTATTATACTTTCGAGGAATACCGCGCGGCCACCGAAGCGCTCCAGACAGACAAGGATAACAAGCTGGTGGTGCTGTACACTTCAGACCCGGTACAGCAGAACAGTTATATTAAGGCGGCCGTGGGAAAGGGTTATAAGGTGGTGAAGCTGGATACGTTGATTGATCCCAATTTCATTAACCAGATAGAGGCAAAGCAGGAAAACATGCGTTTCACGCGGGTGGATGCCGATATCGCCGATAACCTGATCAGTCAGGAAGAAAAACCTGCCAGCGTACTCAGCCAGGACCAGGAGAACATGCTGAAAGAACTCTTTGGCAAACAAATTCCTGATCCGACCATCAAGATAGATTTGAAAGGGCTCAGCGAAGATACCGCGCCCATTGTCGCCACGCGTAGCGAGATGAGCCGCCGGATGAAGGATATGGCCGCCATGGGCGGGCCTTCCATGAGCTGGTACGCTGCCATGCCCGATGAGGTCAATCTGACCGTCAATACGAACCATCCTATTTACCGCCAGATCCTGGAAGAGAAAAACGCCGACAGGCAGGGGAAGGTTATCCACAACCTCGCAGATCTGGCCCTGCTATCCCAGGGCATGTTAAAAGGAGAGGGCCTTACCGATTTCATGAACCGTAGCATTGAACTGATGGAGGGCAAAACGGCCAGCAAGATCATCACGGCGCCTTGACCGGCGGCACTGGTTCAGCAATCCTGATATCCAGTACACTCAGCTGTAGGGAACGACGTCCTTTCCAGGTATTTTCGCCGACGCCAAAGCAAAGGTCGAAGGGGTTCCCGGAGGATACCATCCCGAACTTGTGGGCCAGGTTGAAACCGATGCCTGCCATGGTTCCGCTGTTCCCCTGTCTTACTTCAAAGCGGATATGATCTCCCTTGACGATCCGGGAATAACCATTGTCCGAGACACCATAAGCCAGAAACACCGGTCGCGTATTGCCGGGACCAAAGGGTTCAAACTGTTGAAGAAGGGGATATAATTTAGCGACATCCCCCAGGTCAACCGGGGCGTCAATCAGAATTTCCGCCTGTCGCGACCCCGGATCCATGGAACAGGAAACGGCGGCTTCAAACGCTTCGGTGAAGGCCGTCAGGTTTTCGGGCCTCAGGGTCATGCCCGCTGCATGGAGGTGGCCGCCATAGTTTTCAAGCAGGTGGTCGCACCGCTGCAATGCTTCGAATATATTGAAACCGTCCACAGACCTGGCGGAGCCCGTAATGGCACCCCGGGACGCTGTCAGGATGATCGTCGGCCGGTAGTAACACTCCATGACCCGGGAGGCAACGATTCCCACCACCCCTTTATGCCAATGGGAACGGTAGAGTACCGTTGTGTTGCGCGCGCGCAGGTCTTCACTTCCGCTGATCATGTCGAGGGCTTCGGCGGTGATGCGCTTATCCAGCTCTTTCCGCCTGGCGTTATCCTGGTGCAGCATTTCCGCGAAATCCAAGGCTTTGTCAAAATCCTTTTCGATGAAAAGCCTGACGGCTTTGGCTGCGTCATCCATTCTTCCGGCTGCGTTGACGCAGGGACCGATCATGAACGCCATATCTTCCAGGCGAAGCAGGCGGGTGTCCTCCCCTCGCAGGGGGTTGCGTTGCAACAGTGCCCTGATGCCCGTAAGCGGCTCCGCATTGATGGCTTTTAAACCAAAATAAGCCAGCACCCTGTTTTCTCCCGTGACAGGTACGATGTCGGCAGCGATACTGATGGCCACCAGTTGCAGATAAGGCAGTACGCTTTGCCCGGGCAGATTCCACCGGGTGGCGAGCGCGGTGATGAGTTTGAAACCGATGCCGCAGCCGCTCAATTCCCTATAAGGATAGGGACAGCCGGGTTGTTTGGGGTTTAGCAGGGCGACCGCAGGCGGTAAAGTGTCGCCGGGCAGGTGATGATCGCATACGATCACATCAAGACCCGCGTCGTGGGCCCGGGTGATGGCCTTCACCGCTTTGACACCGCAATCAAGTGCAATGATCAGGGAGAAGCTTTGCGTGATGGCATGGGTGATGCCGGCGTCGGAAATGCCGTAGCCTTCCCTATGGCGATCCGGGATATAAAAGCTGATGGGTGCATGAAAGGCCTGTAAAAATGAAAATACGACCGCGACGGCAGTAGTGCCGTCTGCGTCATAATCACCGTAAATGAGTATCTTCTCACGCCTTTTTACCGCCTGATCGATGCGCTGCACGGCGGCTTCCATCCCGCGCATGGAATAGGGGTCATGCAAGTCGGTGATATGGGGACGAAAAAAACCCCTGGCCTCCTCAAAACTCCGGATCTCCCGTCCCACGAGCAGCCGGCCATACAATTTTCTGATCTTCAGCGCCCCGGCGATGGCGGTTGATGCCCTTTCGTCACAACTTCGCAAGGTCCATCGTTTATCCGGCATCGTTAGCATGGATTATCAGCGTTCGTTTAATACTTTCTTTCAGTGGTAAACCTGACCAGCTTCTCCAGGCCGTCCCGGATCTCTCCGTCGGGGAAGCCGTGAAGAATATCAAAAGCCTGCTTTTCGTACTGCTTCATCTTCTCCTCAGCATAGGCGATTCCTCCATGGCGCGTCACCTGTTCAATTACTTCATTTACCTTCTTTTTGTCATCGCCCTGGTTTTTGACGATGTATATGAGATGCCGTTTTAGTTTTGGCTCGGCATGGGCGAGGGTATAGATAAGCGGAAGCGTCATTTTCTTTTCCCGGATGTCTATCCCCGTCGGTTTACCTATCTTACTGCTGCCATAGTCGAAGAGATCATCCTTAAGCTGGAAGGCGATGCCGACCTTTTCACCGAAGCTTCGCATCTTTTCGGCCAGTGCGTGATCGTTCCCCGCAGAATAAGCCCCCGCCGCGCAGGCGGAGGCGAGCAAGGAAGCCGTTTTGCAACGGATGATCTCAAAATAAAGGTCTTCGGAGATGTCCAGGCGCCTGGTTTTTTCCATCTGCATCAATTCCCCTTCGCTCATTTCCTTTACGGCGGTGGAAAGGATGCGCAGTACCTCAAAATCGCGGTTGTCCAGGGACAGCAGCAGGCCTTTGGACAACAGGTAGTCCCCTACGAGCACGGCTATCTTATTTTTCCAGAGGGCGTTGATGGAAAACACGCCCCTTCTTTCAAGGGCATCATCGACCACATCATCATGCACGAGGGTGGCGGTATGCAGCAGCTCTACCAAAGCAGCGGTCCGGTAAGTAGCTTCATTAACCTCTCCCGCCAGCCGGGCCGACAGGAAAACGAACATGGGACGGATCTGTTTGCCTTTGCGTTTCACGATATAATGCATAATGCGATCCAGCAGGGGAATGTTGCTTTTCACCGCCATTGCAAATTTAGATTCAAAAGCTTCCAGTTCATCCCTGATAAGGGCCTTGATGTCATCCATGCCTGTGTAATTGATCGAATTCCCTTCTGTGTGCTAAGGTAATTTTTTTGCGTATAAATCAAGAAAATTCCGCATTTTATTGACTATTTTAAAAATTGGAATTATTTTTGCAGCATAAGCAGGGTTATTCTATAACTGGTAACCCTAAATGAATAATTTCTTTTACGCGCAAATAAAATTTGTATTTTCATATCCCAGTAGCTATCTTTGCTGATTGAAAAGTACTGATTATGAATTTTTTAAACCGTTATCCTAAAAATAACATCGTTATGGCAAGCAAAAAGTACCTATTTCTGGCAGCCTTATTTGGTATGCTAGCACTGTCCACGACTTCGTTCGGGCAAACGACTTCCACTACCGGAAGCCACGACTATCTTGACACTGCTTACGTTTCACAAAAACACATGGCTCAGCAGGAAAGTTTTTTAAATAACCAATCCATCTATCCGGCAAAGCCAAAGGATATGTGGGAACTGGGTGTTCATGGTGGTTATTACATGATCATGGGTGATGTATATTCCCAACCGGGATTTGGTGCCGGCTTAAGCCTTCGCAAATCTTTAGGGTATATCTTCTCCGTTCGTCTGAGCGCCATGTACGGCCAGGCAAAAGGGTTAAGTTACAAGGCTTTCCCGATCAGCAACCTTCAGGTCGCTGACAGGCAAAAATATCAGGCCGCAGGAATTGGTTCCTTTTATCCCGCCTACAAGATGACCTCCTTTACCGGGTCTGTTGACGTACTGGCTTCGTTGAACAACATCATGTTCCACCAGAGTTCACCCAAAGTGAACTGGTATTTACTGGCCGGTTATTCCGCTTTGGTATACAAGACAAAGATCAATGCATTTGATGCCAACGGCGCACCTTATAACTTCGGCGCACTGAGCGGCAAACGCAAAGACATCTTAAAGACGTTAAAGGACGGGATGGATAACAGCTATGAATCTGTTGCCAGGAACAATAACCGTACGCCGAACAATAACAAGCCTGAAGAAGGCCCCTGGCTGCGTCACAGCCTGGATGCCGGTGTCGGTGTTGCCTTCAAGGTTTCTCCCAAATTTAATATTGGTATTGAACAAAAGTTTACCCTGCCTTTTGACGATTATGTAGACGGAGCCGCCCTGGGTAACCAGAGCATCTTAACCTCTGCTCCCGATCTTATTTCTTATACCAATTTGCATCTGAACTTCAACCTGGGTGACGCGGCAAAGCACACACAGCCATTGTGGTGGATGAATCCGTTGGATTATGCTTACAGCGAACTCAACGCTCCCCGTCACATGAAACTGCCTACACCTGTATTACCTGATGCTGATGGTGACGGTGTAACCGACCAGTTCGACCAGGATCCCAACACGCCGGCCGGCGTAGCCGTTGACGTACATGGTAAGCCCCTGGATACGGATGGTGATGGTATCCCCGATTATAAAGACAAGCAATTGATCACACCGACCTACTGCCAGCCAGTAGATGCAGATGGTGTTGGCAAATGTCCTTGTCCTGATTCAAGTTGTTTCGCAGGCCTGGTAAGCGCACAATGCAACCTGGGTACTTTGCCGAGCATCTCCTTCAAAGGACGTTCCGTTAAACTGTCCAGCGATCAGCAGGCACTGCTTTCCAACGTAGCTAACCAAATGCGCCAGAGTCCTGATTGCCGCGTAGTGGTAACAGGTCACGCAGAAGCTTCCAAAGCCAGCGAGCAGTTGTCATGGGATCGTGTGAATTCAGTGATCAACTATCTGAGCGAAAAAGAAGGTATCTCATCTGACAGGTTTATCTTCCAGTACAGCGGTATCCCGGGTGACACCCACACCGTTGATCTGAGAAGTGCATCGACTGCCGATCAGGGTCCTAATATGGTTCCTCCTCCGCATCCAAACCTGCGCCGCAGCAAATAAATGAACTGCTTTATGTAACAAAAAAGCCCCGCTGATGCGGGGTTTTTTTTTGAGAAAAATTATTTTATTTATGCTGCACTAAGAAAATAATTTTAACTTTATACCTCCTTGTTTCGGACTGCCGATGGATCGGAATGTACTTGAAAGCCATTCAACACTGGTGTCATCTAATGAGGTGAAATCTTAAATCATTTATGTTTTCAAAGACTTGTGAATATGGTCTAAGGGCGTGTGTCTTTATCGCCATCGGAAGTGAGCAGGGAGGTAAACTGGGCATTCAGGAGATCGCAAAGGCAATAGAATCCCCCATGTATTTTACGGGGAAGATTTTACAGAACCTGGTAAAAGCGAAGCTGATCAGTTCGGCAAAAGGCCCCAATGGTGGATTCTATCTTTCTGCTGACGCGAAACCGATACCGGTGATCCGGATACTGGAGGTGCTCGGTTGCGACGCATTCTTCAAAAACTGCGCCCTGGGATTGTCGCATTGTTCTGATAAACACCCTTGTCCGATACATGAGGAGTTTAAACCTTACAGGGAAGGACTACTGGAATTACTGAAGCGCACGACCGTCCAACAGCTTGCAGCGGAGATCAGAGAAGGTAAAGGACATATTACAAATATGGATATAGCGGCAAGGGAAGGCAGGCGGCGGAAGGCAGTGTCGGTATCCGGTAAAACCTAAAGCGTCCTGTTTTTTTTAATTTATAAAAATCACTTTACAACATGAAATCAGTTTTGATCGTTATCGCGTTATTTGTGGGAGTCGCTTTATATTCCTGTGGCGGTGGGAGCTCGTCGGACAACAGCAATGGCTCGGAGGCCGTCAGCAATGCAGGCAAGAGCCCGGCCATGATGGAGAACAGCAAGTCCGCCGTTGATGTCGATGCGCCCAGCAAAAGCAAGGGGGTAGGCAAGTTTACCGATGTGAAGGTGCCCTCCGGTATTGATGCAAAAATGGCGGCTAAGGGCCAGGAAGTATTTAATACCAAATGTACCGCCTGTCATCAGGCTACTGATCAGAAATTGATTGGACCCGGACTAAAAGGGATCACCAAGATCCGTACTCCTGAATGGATCATGAACATGATCACCAACCCCGATCAAATGACCCAGCAGGACCCGGTAGCCGAAGCACTCCTGGTGCAGTTTAATCATACACAGATGACAAACCAGGGACTGACCGATGAGGAGGCGCGTGAGGTGCTTGAGTTCTTCAGACAGAACGACGCAAAATAATGCAAGAGTAAAACCGGAAGCACGCCGGATACGCATGGTTTTGTATGCGTCACGGACCCCGGACTGGCTGTCATGGATGAACTGATCAATGACAGGGCTTCCGGGAAAATCCATTGCACTTTATCTAAACTTTACTGCTCCATTTACGATGGAGCAGTTGTTGTTTTTGGTAACTTCGTTGTACCAAGGATTGGTGTGATCACTAAAATATTTCTACGATGTCGAACCCCGCTATTCCACTGGCCGAACGGATGCGGCCGCAGGTGCTGGATGAATTATTGGGACAGGCCCATCTTACGGGTGAAGGGGCCGTTTTGAGAAGGGCGATCCGGCAGGGAAAGATCCCTTCCATGATCCTGTGGGGACCGCCGGGTTCCGGCAAGACCACGCTGGCGCATGTGATCGCCGAAACACTCAAGGTGCCTTTTTATACGCTCAGCGCCATATCCTCCGGCGTCAGAGAGGTCAGGGAAGTCATTGGCCGGGCGCAGGATCAGGCTGGCGCCATCTTGTTTATTGATGAGATCCACCGTTTTAATAAAGGTCAGCAGGATGCGCTTTTGGGTGCGGTGGAAAAGGGTGTGATTACCCTTATTGGCGCCACAACGGAAAACCCGTCCTTCGAGGTAAACGCGGCTTTGCTCTCCCGCTGCCAGGTTTATGTACTCAGGCAACTGGAGGAGGCGGACCTGCTGCAACTGCTGGACAAAGCGATCCTGCAGGACCCGTGGCTGGCGGCCCGCAAGATCACCTTTAAAGAGACAGATGCCCTGTTGCGGCTTTCCGGCGGGGATGCGCGAAAATTGCTCAACCTGCTGGAACTGGTAGCCGAAGCACTCGACAAAACCGAAGGCGGTATTACGATTACTGATGAGAACGTCATGAAGATCGCACAGCAGCGCATCGCCGTCTATGATAAAACCGGTGAACAGCATTATGATATTGTTTCAGCGTTCATCAAGTCCATCCGCGGAAGCGATCCCAATGCGGCCGTATATTGGCTGGCACGCATGATTGAAGGGGGAGAGGATGTCAAATTCATTGCCAGGCGCATGGTCATCCTGGCATCAGAGGATATCGGCAATGCCAACCCCACCGCGCTGGTACTGGCTACCAACGCCTTTCAGGCCGTTAATCTGATCGGTTATCCGGAAGCGCGCATCATTCTTTCGCAATGCGCCACTTACCTGGCTTCTTCACCCAAAAGCAACGCCAGTTACATGGCCATCAGCAAGGCATCTTCCAGTGTCAGGCGGACCGGCGACCTTCCGGTACCCCTGCATCTGAGAAACGCCCCTACCGCCCTGATGAAGCAAATGAATTACGGGAAAGGATATGCCTATGCGCATGATTATGAAAAGAACTTTGCCGCACAGGAATATTTACCCGATGACATCAGCGGTACGACCTTTTATGACCCGGGCAGCAACGCCCGGGAAGAGGAGATCCGGAAGTTTCTGCGAAACAGATGGAAGGGAAAGTACGGTTATTAGGCCTGCAAGCGGATTTTCACAGCAAAAGATTTTGCAGGATCGAAATAACCTACTAAATTCGTCGACTAAACCAGGCAGGCATGATCCCAGGCCAGGAATTTATTCCATTCTATAAATAAACATCAGTTATTAAAATCAGTTAAACATGAGCGACAATAATCACTTACACTACGACACGCTGCAGGTACATGCCGGATATACACCGGAACCGACCACCAATGCCGCCTCCGTACCCATTTATCAAACCACTTCTTTTGTCTTTGACGATGCGCAGCACGCGGCGGATCTCTTTGCGTTAAAGAAGTTCGGCAATATTTATACCCGCATCATGAACCCCACTACGGATGTGTTTGAAAAGCGGATGGCCGCCCTGGAAGGCGGCGTGGCCGGACTGGCCGTATCCTCCGGACAGTCGGCGCAGTTGGTGGCGCTGCACAACCTGCTGCTTCCCGGCGATAACTTTGTTGTCTCTTCTTATCTGTATGGTGGCTCCTACAACCAGTTCAAAGTGACCTTTAAGCGCATGGGCGTGGAAGCCAGGTTTGCGCAACTCGAGGATCCCGGAGACTTTGAGAAGAAAATTGATGAAAAGACCAAGGCCATATACATGGAAACGATTGGCAACCCGGGTTTCGCGGTTCCCGACTTTGAAAAGTTCGCGGCCATCGCCCGGCGTTATGATCTTCCTTTGATCGTTGACAATACTTTTGCTGCCGGCGGCTATCTGTGCCGGCCGATCGATTACGGGGCCAATGTGGTCGTACAGGCTGCCACCAAATGGATCGGCGGACATGGCAACAGCATCGGCGGGGTAATCGTCGACGCGGGCAATTACAACTGGGGCAATGGTAAATTCAAGCAGTTCACCGAGCCCGATGAAGCTTATCACGGCATGAAATTCTGGGACGCCTTTGGCGCCGAGAGTCCTTTCGGAAACATCGCGTTCGCCATCCGGGCCAGGGTTTGCGGTCTGCGTACCTTCGGTACGGCTTTATCCCCCATGAATTCCTTTTTGTTCCTGCAGGGCCTGGAGACGCTGTCCTTAAGGGTACAGCGCACGGTGGACAACGCACTTACCCTGGCCAAGTGGCTCGAAGCACACGACCAGGTGGAATATGTAAGCTATCCCGGACTGGAAAGCAATAAATACCACACCCTGGCGGTCAAATACCTGAAAAACGGGTTTGGAGGAGTACTCTCCTTTAAGATCAAGGGCGGAAAAGAGGCGGCCGATAAATTCATCAGCCATCTGCAGTTGATTTATCACCTGGCCAATGTGGGTGATACCAGGACCCTCATCATTCATCCGTCTACCACGACACACCAGCAACTCTCCGAACAGGAGCAGAAGTCGGCCGGGGTAGAGCCGGGGTTGTTGCGTGTATCACTTGGCATCGAATACATCGATGATATCAAGGGGGATTTGCAGCAGGCCTTTGACAAGGTCAAGTGATCTGCAGGATCTGTATGATTTACAGGATCCCTTATAATTTGTGCCGGGCGGTTTAGCGGATATCAGGAAGCGGAACCGCCCTGTACATAATTCTCCAGCGGGAGTCTGCCCATGAGCGAGCGCGCCAGGGTCATTTCATCGGCGTATTCCAATTCGCCGCCGAAGGCGATGCCCCGTGCGATGGTGGTGATCTTTACCGGATAATCCTTTAATTTCTTGGACAGGTAGAAGATGGTGGTATCCCCTTCTATGGTTGGGCTGATGGCCATGATCACCTCGGTAATGATGCCTGTCTTCATGCGTTCGGTCAGCATTCCAATCGCGAGCTCATCGGGGCCCACGCCGTCCAGCGGTGAAATGACGCCGCCGAGCACATGATAGACGCCGTTGTATTGCTGGGTGTTTTCGATGGCCATCACATCACGGATGTTTTCCACTACGCAGACGGTATTTTGTTTGCGGGAAGGGTTGGCACAGATGCTGCAGGTCTCCGCATCCGACACATTGCCGCATACCTGACAAAAGCGGATCTCACTGCGCATTTTTATAATGGCCTCACCCAGGTTCCCCACCACAGCGGGGGCCTGTTTGAGCAAGTGCAGCACCAGGCGCAGGGCGGTCTTTTTGCCGATCCCCGGTAACCTGGACAATTCGTTCACCGCGTTTTCTATTAAAACAGAAGAAAAAACCATGGGACAAAGATAGTATCTTATCACGAGGTAAAGGTGGCTCTGAAATCCGCGGGTGGTTTTGTCGCCCGCGCCTCCCGGGCCTTTCCTGCTGCTATTTTTGTCCCTCGGTCATGCTGATCGCCGGCGAATCTTCCGGGTTTGGAATTCAGCCGTTATCTTTGCGGCGCCATGTACCCGCTGATCAAGAAAATACTGTTTTTGCTTTCCGCCGAGAAAGCGCATCATTTTGCCATGCGCGCCTGCGGCGTGATCATTTCGCTGCCCGGAGGGAAGGCCTTTTTGAGGGCCTGTTTTTGTTACCGGCACCCCGCCTTAAAAAGAACACTCTTTGGGATTACCTTTCCCAACCCGGTGGGCCTGGCAGCGGGTTTTGACAAGGACGCCCGGTATGTGGATATCCTGGCCTGTCTCGGCTTTGGGTTTGTGGAGATCGGAACGGTAACGCCCTTGCCGCAGCCTGGAAACGACCGCCCCAGGCTTTTCAGACTGCCGGCAGACGGAGCCCTGATCAACCGGATGGGCTTTAACAACCAGGGTGCTGCCGCCGCTGCGGGCAGGTTGGGGCGACGGAAAAGCCGCGTGATCGTAGGGGGCAACATCGGGAAGAACAAGACCACTCCCAATGAGAAGGCCCTGGATGATTATGCGCGCTGTTTTAACGCACTTTACAGTGTGGTGGATTATTTTGTCGTCAACGTCAGTTCGCCCAATACACCCGGTCTGCGCAGCCTGCAACAGCGGGAACCCTTGCGTCAGTTGTTGTTGCATTTACAAAATCTCAATGGGCAAAGGCCACTTCCCAAACCGATCCTGCTCAAGATAGCCCCCGACTTGTCCGACGATGAATTGGATGACATTATCGCCATCGCCACTGAAGTAAAACTTTCCGGTATCGTGGCGACCAATACGACCATCGGCAGGGAAGGATTGCGGACGTCCGCAGACAAGGTAATAGAAACGGGCGCCGGCGGGTTGAGCGGCAAACCACTGGCTGCGCGCTCCACAGAGGTGATCCGTTATGTGCATGCAAAAACGGCCGGCAAGCTGCCGATCATCGCTTCGGGGGGTATTTTCACCCCCGCGGATGCGCAGGAGAAATTGGCCGCGGGGGCTTCACTGGTGCAATTGTATACGGGGTTTATCTACGAAGGGCCGGCTGTCGCCGCGCGGATTTGTAAGCGGCTGGCAAAGGGCGTTTAAACCGGGACGGGCAGTCCGTATTTTTTTCCCCTTTTTTATCTTTCAATTTACGCTTTCACTTTACCTTTCATTGACCGCCATCATCAGGGTGGCGGCCACGACGCCCGCCGTCTCGGTCCGTAAACGGTTTGGGCCCAGTGATACGGCGCTGTATCCGTTTTCTTTGGCCAGCGCGATTTCCCCGGGTGTAAAATCCCCTTCCGGTCCGATGAGGATCAGGGTGTCTTTGTCCCGGGCCAGTTCCGCTTCGAAAAAGGATTTCTCCCCCGGTTCGCAATGGGCAATGAACCGTTGGGGATAGGCGCTGACCCCGGCGAGTTCCTGAAAGGACGCGGGTTCGTGTAAGATGGGCAGGTAAGCCTGCCGGGATTGCAGCATCGCCGCTACCAGCAGCTTTTGCATGCGGGAAGCGTTGTACCGCGTTTTCTCCGTGCGGTGGCAGACCAGGGGGTGGATCTCCCGGATACCGATCTCGGTGGCCTTCTCCAGGAACCATTCCATGCGGGAAAGGTTTTTGGTAAAGGAAATGGCGATGGCCAGTACGGGTGAAGGCGTAGGCAGCCGCCGGGTTTCGGTGAGGGTGACCGTGCAATTTTTCTTGTCGGCTACGGCAATGATGCCCTGGCAGCGGGCCCCTTTGCCGTCGGTAAGAATAACGGTGTCACCGGGCTTTCCGCGGAGTACCTGCACGAGGTGCCTTCTGGAGACATCGTCCAGCGTATGGTATTCTCCGGATGCCGCCAAATCGGGTGCGTAAAAAAAAGGGATGTTCATCTGAAAGGTGCTAGCGTGCATTGATTTCCCCGGAAAGCGTCGGCGTGGTTCCTTACCACTGTTCCCCGGAGATGTCTGGCCGGGCTTAGAGAAATGTTCGAATATTTAAATATTAAAAGGGTGGTTCCTCGGGTGCGCCCCCGTCGCCTTCGTCAAAGGTCATGTCATTCATGCGGGAACCCTTCTGGATGTATAGGTGCGGACCGCCTTTCTCAGGGGCGCCGCCGCTGAAGCCGGCGCCACCGCCGCCCTTGTTGAGGTAATCCATACCGTTTTCAATTTCCTCGAACCGCTGCACGTCAAGCACTGCGCGGAAATCAACCGTATCGAGTTTACCGTTACGGTGTTTGGCGATGCGGATCTGTGTGAGCCCCTTGATGGACTCACCCATCTCATTGGTGTCCTGATCATAATATTCCGGACGGTAGAGGAACATCACCATATCCGCATCCTGTTCGATCGCACCGGATTCACGCAGATCGCTCAGTTGGGGCATTTTATTGCCATCCCGGCGCCTTTCCACCTCCCGGCTCAGCTGGGAGAGGGCGATCACGGGAACTTCCAGTTCCTTGGCAAGCGCTTTCAGGTCGCGGGATATCTTGCTGATCTCCTGTTCACGGTTGCTGCCGCGGTCGCCCGAGCCGCTCATGAGCTGCAGGTAATCGATCAGGATGATCCCCAGGTTGCTTTTGTGTTTCAGGCGCCGGCATTTGGCCCGGAGCTCAAACATGTTTAAGGCCGGGGTGTCATCGATGAATATCTTGGCTTCACTCAGCGGCTCAATGCCCTTTACCATCAACTGCTTCATTTCATAGTCCTCCATTTTACCGGAGCTGATACGCTCCAGCAGCACATCGGAGGTCATCGAAAGCATACGCTGCACGATCTGGCCGGCGGACATTTCCAAAGAAAAGACCGCAGCGGCCGTGGGCTTGTGGGGATCCCTGGCTGCATTCAGCGCCAGATTCAATGCGAAGGCCGTCTTGCCCACGGAGGGGCGGGCTGCGATGATCACCAGATCGGTAGGTTGCCAGCCGTGGGTGATGGAGTCCAGCTTGCGATAGCCGGAGGGTACCCCGTTGATATCTTCCTCATTCTTGCGCAATTCCTCGATGCGCTCCAAAGTCTGTTTCAGCACATCGGTGATGCTGGAATAATTTTTTCTCAGGTGGGTGTCAGTGATTTCATAGAGGCGTCTTTCCGCCTGGTCCATCAGGTCGAATACATCGGTGGAATCCTCATAAGCCTCCCCGATGATCTCCCCTGATATGCGGATCATTTCCCGCTGGATGAATTTCTGCAGAACAATACGGGCGTGGGCCTCCAGGTTGGCGGTAGAGGCGACCAGGTTGGTCAGTTTGGTGATGTAATAAGGGCCGCCGACCACTTCCAGATCTCCGTGCACCTTCAGTTCTTCCACGACCGTCAACAAATCGATCGGCATGGATTTATCCGACAGGGATTTCATGGAATGAAAGATCTTCTGATGACCGTCCACATAAAAACATTCGGGCCGCAGAATCTCCACTACCGTATCGAAAGCGCCCTTCTCCAACATGATGGCACCCAGCACAGCTTCTTCCAGATCCTTCGCCTGCGGGGGGATCTTGCCAAAGAACATCGTAGAAATGTCAACACTTTTTTTTCTTACATTCCTGTCTTTTTTAAGGTTGGAGAGTTCCATATCGGTTTTAAGAGGTTAGTTGTTTATAAAAGTCTATCAAATCCTACCAAGGGATGTGTCAACCGAAGGGTAATTTTTCATTCCGGTTTTTTAGCGATGAACAGGCGACGAATGTAATCCATATTTCTGGTACCCGGACCACATTTCCCGTATTAAATTTATTACCCTCTCATCCACAGGATATGCACAAAGGTTAGCCTGGTTTTCCCTCAATTTACGATGATTTATGCACATAAATAAATAATAATACCCTTTAAAAAGAGAGTTATTAACAATAACTGTGCAAAACAATTTCCGGGTGTTTTCTTGGAAATTATCTCCGGAAGTTCTAACTAAGAATGCCTAATTTTACGCCCCGCTGAGCGCAGGATAAAGCGGCTTATGACCTAAAAAAATAGTTTAATGAAGATTTCATACAACTGGCTGAGTGAATACCTGCCGGTGAAGCAGGATCCCCATCAATTGTCAGGTATTCTGACTTCGGTGGGACTGGAGGTAGAGAACCTGGAAAAATATGAGGAGATCAGGGGTAATATGGAAGGACTGGTGATCGGCGAAGTACTGGAAGTGTACCCCCATCCCGGTGCCGACAGATTGCAGATCACCCGTGTTGATACGGGGGCGGCGGAGCCGTTGCAGATCGTATGCGGAGCGCCGAACGTTGCAAAGGGCCAAAAGGTGGTCGTCGCCCCGGTGGGCACCACCATTTACCCCGTCAACGGGGATCCGGTGAAGATGAAAGCCGCCAGGATCCGCGGGGAAGACAGCCAGGGGATGATCTGCGCAGAGGATGAGATAGGACTGGGGGAAGGCCATGAAGGCATTCTGGTGCTGCGGGAGGACGTGCAGGCGGGTCTCCCCGCAAAAGCTTATTTCCGTCCTTTGGAAGACTGGGTTTACGAGATCGGCCTGACACCCAACCGCATGGATGCCATGAGCCATCTGGGAGTAGCCAGGGATGTCTGTGCCTGGCTGAGCAATACCGAAGGGAAGTCGCTTCAGATCAGGACACCCTCTGTAGGCGACTTCAAAATAGATAACCATGACAGTGTGTTTACCATAGAAGTGGAGAACACGGTCGCTTGTCCCCGTTACGCGGGCTTGTCGGTCACACAGATCAAAGTGGGACCCTCCCCCGCGTGGCTCAAACAAAAATTACAGGCCATCGGGGTGCGTTCCATTAACAACATCGTGGACATCACCAATTTCGTGATGCATGAGACGGGCCAGCCGTTGCACGCTTTTGACGGCGACAAGATCGCCGGAGAGAAGATCATCGTAAAGAACCTGCCTGCGGGAACTCCTTTTATCACATTGGATGGCATCGAAAGAAAGCTGGACGCCGAAGATCTGATGATCTGCGATGCCCGGGAAGCCATTTGTCTGGCCGGCGTCTTTGGGGGGATGCATTCCGGCGTGACGGATCAGACTACCCGCATTTTCCTGGAGAGTGCCTGTTTTAATGCCACCGGCATCCGCCGCAGTTCCTTTCGCCATGACCTGCGCACGGACGCCGCCATGCGGTTTGAAAAGGGAGTGGATATTTCCGGGGTCCCTTATGCCCTGAAACGCGCAGCTTCTCTGATGAAGGCCTTGTGCGGCGCCCGCGTGTCTTCCCCTATTACGGATGTCTATCCCGCGCCCCGGGAGCGGACCGGGGTATCGTTCAGTTATGATTACCTGGCACGGTTGAGCGGAAGGACCTATGCTGCCGGCAAAGTAAAGACGATTTTGGAGAGCCTTGGTTTTACCATCCTCCGGGAGGCTGAAAAAGCGCTGGAGGTTGCTGTACCTTACAGCAAGCCGGACATTGCGCTGCCGGCAGATCTTGCCGAGGAGGTGATGCGTATTGATGGTTATGACCGGGTGGCCGCGGCGACCCATGTCAATATGGTCCCGGTGCTGATGAAAAAGCCTGACACCGAAGCGCTCAGGGAGAAGGTCTCAGGGTACCTTACGGGCAACGGGTTTTACGAGATCTTCACCAACTCCATCACCAGCAGCCATTATTACGACAAAAGCCAGCCCCTGATCCGCCTGCTCAATAATCTCAGCAGCGAACTGGACGTGATGCGTCCCTCCCTGCTTGAAACGGGGCTGGAGGCGGTAGCCCATAACCTGAACCGTAGGCAGCCCGATGTATTGTTCTTTGAGCTTGGGAAAACTTACCGGCGGGAGGGAAAAAACTATGATGAAAAAGAGTACCTGGCACTCTACCTGAGCGGTGATCAAACACCGGAAAGCTGGCTTCGCCGGCCCGTTCCGGTGGACAGCTATTTTCTCAAGGGGCATTTGCAGAACATTTTTTCCTTGTTGGGGCTTCCCGCCCCCCGGCTGGTTCCCGGGGACGATACCAGGATGAACCGGGCGCAAAAGCTGCTTTTAGGGGAAAACGACGCGGGGAAGTTCGGGCAGGTAAGTGGGGAGATGCGCCAACGGTTTGGTATCCGGCAACCTGTCTGGTACGCCCAGCTGGATTGGGCTTTGTTGACCCGGCAAAGCGGGAAAATGGCCGTCAGTTACCGCGATATACCGCGGCTGCCATCCATGCGCCGGGATTTGGCACTAATTTTGGACAAAAAAATTCCGTTTGAGGCGGTAGAAAAGACGGCCCGTTCCGTAAAAGCGAATACCTTGCAGGCCATCAATCTGTTCGACGTTTTTCTGGGAGAGAAGTTAGGGGCGCATAAAAAGTCATATGCCGTCAGTTTTCTTTTCCGGCATCCGGAAAAGACCCTGACCGATCAGGAAATTGATAAAGTCATGCGCAAGCTTACGGTCGCCTTTGAACAGGAACTGGGCGCCGAGATCAGAAAATGAGCGGTAAAAGGGAAGGCCTTATATAAAAAAACCTTATATTAGATCTCATATTACCTTTTTTCGGGAAACACGCTTGTCGGGGGTGGTCCGGGAGGATCTGTAAACGGCACGGGGTGTTTTTTAATCATATTTTCGACGGTACTATAATCTTGTTGCATGGCGGCGGTCATTTCCAGGCTGGAAGAAAAATTTCAATTGTTGTTGAAAAAAGTGCAGCTGCTGCAGGAGGAGAACCAGCGTCTGCAAAACGCCGTTCTTGAGGGGCAAAAGCAGCTTCAGGAGACACGGGAAGCGGTAAAGGAGCTTGAAAGTAAGATCGCTTTATCAAAGATCGCGACCACGACGGGCAATCATGGACCCGGGTCCCAGGACCAGCGCGCGGAACTGCGCAGTACCATCAATAAGTATATTCGTGAAATAGACCATTGCATCGCGCAATTGAATGAATGATCATGGCTACAGAGAATCTCATACCCATCAACCTCGTGGTGGCGGACCGAACCTTCCGGCTACGGATCAAGGCGGAAGAAGAACAGGCCATCCGCCAGCGGATGAAGGAAGTGAACGAAAAGATCGTTGAGTTCAAGACGGCTTTCGCGGGCAAAGACCTGCAGGATTATATCTCCATGTGCCTGATCTGGTATGCCACACAGAATGCCACCGCTCCCGCGGAGGAAATTCCGGCCGACATGGAAAAACGCCTGGAAGACCTGGAATCCCGGATCGACAGCGTGTTGACGTCCGGGGTGTAAAAAAGCTTATTTTCCCCTTTTTGTTTGGTAAATTCGTACTTTCGTGGGTCAGTGCCCCTCAGGTTACCGGAAGGGGAAGTAATTTTTTTATCATGAAATCACTAGAAATATATGGACATGACAATTATTACAATCATTGTCGCGGTAGCGGCAATCATCATAGGTATATTCGTGGGGAAAGCCATTTTCGCCAAAAACACGCGTACACAGATTGACCAGGCCAATCAACAGGCCGAGAGAATTATCGCGGAGGGCAGGACCACCGCCGAAAACCTGAAAAAAGACAAGCTCCTGGAAGCAAAAGAGCGGTTCCTGCAAATGAAAGCGGATTATGAAAAAGAAGTATCCCAACGCAGCAAGAAGATAGAGGACACGGAGAACCGCATCAGGCAGAAGGAAAATTCACTCAACCAAAAAGCCGAACACAACCAGCGCCAGATCCAGGAAAACGAGGCCATCAAGGAAAACCTGCAACGCCAGATCGACCTGATCACCATCAAACGCACCGAACTTGAAAAACATCAGGAAGAGAACATCCGCCGGCTGGAGAAGGTGGCCGGCCTGAGCGCGGAGGAGGCCAGGGGACAGCTGGTGGAGACCCTGAAGGAGGAAGCACGCTCACAGGCTTCCTCGCATATCCAGGAGATCCTGGAAGAGGCCAAGATAAAGGCCAATAAGGAAGCCAAGAAGATCATTATCCAGACCATACAGCGTACCGCCGCCGAGCAAACCATTGAAAACGCCATTACGGTGTTCAACCTGGAGAGCGACGAGCTCAAAGGGCAGATCATCGGGCGCGAAGGGCGCAATATCCGCGCGCTGGAGGCGGCTACCGGCGTGGATCTCGTGGTCGATGACACCCCGGAAGCCATCGTGTTATCCTGTTTTGACCCCCTCAGACGGGAGGTCGCGCGCCTCGCCCTCCAACGCCTGGTACAGGATGGCCGCATACATCCGGCACGGATCGAGGAGGTGGTGGAGAAGACCAAGCGCCAGTTGGAGGAACAGGTGGCGGAGATCGGGGAACGGACGGTCATCGAACTGGGGATTCACGGCCTGCACCCCGAACTGGTGCGACTGGTGGGCAAGATGCGCTTTCGTTCTTCTTATGGACAGAACCTGCTGATGCATTCCAAGGAAACCGCCAACCTTTGTGGCATCATGGCCGCCGAGCTGGGGCTGAACGCCAAACTGGCCAAACGCGCCGGCCTGCTGCATGATATCGGCAAAGTCCCCGACGAAGAGACAGAATTGAGCCATGCCCTGCTGGGGGCCAAACTGGCAGCGAAATACAATGAACATGCCGCCGTGGTCAATGCGATCGGGGCCCACCATGATGAAATGGAGATGCAGTATGTCATTTCTCCCATCGTACAGGCTTGCGATGCCATCAGCGGTGCACGCCCGGGTTCACGCCGGGAGATCATGCAGAGTTACCTGCAACGCATCAAGGACCTGGAAAACCTCGCCATCGCGTTTGAAGGCGTGGAAAAGGCTTACGCCATCCAGGCGGGAAGGGAACTCCGGGTGATCGTGGAGAGTGAAAATGTAAGTGATTCGGACGCCGACCGCCTGTCCTTTGAAATTGCCCAAAAGATCCAGAATGAGATGCAGTTCCCCGGGCAGATCAAGGTGACGGTGATCCGGGAGAAACGCGCCGTCAACATCGCCCGGTAAAGTGGGGCCGGGAAGCGGGACGATCCGGTTGGCCGGGACGCTGAGATGAGCGGAACAAAGATTTTGGCAGGGAGTACTGCACCTGGGATTTAAATAATCCGGGAGCTTAACCCGGCGATCTTAAACCCGGTCCGTTAAACTTTTTGAACAACTAAAACTTCAAAGCATATGCGCATATCACTTCGCCTGATGACGGTTTTGGCGCTGGCAGCCTGTTTTTTTGTCGCCGCCGGTCAGCAAGCTTCCGCCCAGTCACGGAAGAACCATCGAACGATCCGCCTTTTTAACGGGAAAAACCTGGACGGGTGGCATATTTACGGGACGGAGAAATGGTTTGTAGATAAGGATGGCACCATGGTATGTGAAAGCGGCCCGCAAAAGCAGTATGGTTACCTGGGGACGGACAGCAGCTACAAGGATTTTGTTTTGACCCTGCAGTTCAAACAGGAAGCCAACGGCAACAGCGGCGTGTTCTTTCACTCCTCGGTCAAAGGCACCATCATTTCCGGCTGGCAGGCTGAGATAGCACCCCCGGGCATGCATACCGGTGGCATTTATGAATCTTACGGCCGTGGATGGCTGATTATACCGGATTCCACCAAGGAGAAAGTATTGAAGATGGGGAAATGGAATAAGATGAAGGTCAGGGTAAAGGGGGATACCGTGGATACCTGGCTGAACGGTGTGCACATGATCCACCTGGCGGATGCGAAGATCGGCAGCCGTACCGGGCAGATCGCCCTGCAGATCCATTCCGGCGGCGGCATCAGGGTGAGGTGGAAAAATATTCTGTTGCAAAAGTTGCAGTGAGCGCCCTGTCGCAGCACTGGCAAAGAACAACCAATAAACCGGTCCCCGGGCCTTCATCGTAAAACAGAAGAACCCATCGGAGGCCCGGGGATGAACCCCGCTGCACCGTCACGCGTGAAGGGGGGCTTCGGAATAAATAACCAAGGATCTATGGAGGAAAAACAATTACTCTTTATTGACATGGATGGTGTGCTGGTGGATTTTTACGGAGGCGTGAAAAAAAACTATCCTGATTTTGATGATTATGTGCCCGCAAGACAGCGGGAGATCACTTCGGAGCTGAGCGGCAGCAGTGGGTTTTTTATTTCGCTGGAGCCGGTCCCGGGCGCCCTGGAGGCCTTCAGGCGGCTGTCCGGGAAATACGAGGTTTACATTCTATCCACCCCTGACTGGCATGGCGTCAATTCATGGACTGAAAAACGGATATGGGTGGAGAATCATTTGGGGGAACTGGCCTTTAAACGGCTGATCCTTTCCCATAATAAAGGGCTGTTTACAGGCCGTGCCCTGATCGATGACCGCCTGCGCAACGGCGTGGATCATTTCAAAGGGGAGCACATCCACTTCGGCACGGAGAAATTCCCGGACTGGGACAGTGTGCTGGATTACCTGCTGCCCTGAGAAAAGCTGTCTTTTTGTCTTTCCCCGGATACAAGGGACCGCGGAGGAGGGTGATCGGAACGCTGTATACGGGTCCATCCTTGCGTCCCGCCACTTTTCTGAACTTTTTCTACCTTTCAGCGTATGCCGGTTATTTCAAAAAAGAAGATATTTTACGCGCTCAACGATGCCTTCCGTCATTACCTGAAACTGTATGACCGGGAGCAGAAGCTCCCTCTTGCCTACGAGACACTCCTGTATTATGATAACGCCATCCCCCTGTATGACAATGAGGGTAAGGACACGCTTTGGGAGACCGTCTTTTACCCGCAGTATCTCATGAGTCAGGTGCACCGGGGGTTGAAGCGTATCTATTCCATCCTGAAGGCGGGTGGTGACCAGACGGCGGAGGAACATCTTTACATCGAGCGCATCGATTATTGCACTTTTGGCAACTCCCATCCCTTCCGCATCCGGATCGTCAATACATACAATGATGTCTATGATTATTTTTACATCAAGATCGCCGATGCTTCCCGCATCTACGGACTGGAGCTGGAGCATATCCTCTCGCCGTACTGGATGAATTTCACGGTGGACGGTCCTACGCTGGTGGAAGAGCACATCGCCGGGGTACCGGGAGACCAGTTTATCCTTCACTGGATGCACCGCCCGGAATTCAACCAGACCCGCATCGCCAAGGAATTCGTTAAATTCAATGAACGTTGCTTCGTGAGGCTTCTGGGGGATATGCGGTCCTACAATTTTGTATTTGATATCACGCCTGATTTCGATGACGTGCAGTTCCGGATCCGGGGCATTGATTTTGACCAGCAGTTTTACGAAGGCCAGAAGGCGCTCTACATGCCGCAGTTCTTTGAGGAGAACCGCCCTTTTGTCGAACTGGTGCTGCGTCATCTGAACGCGGAGGTGGTGCGGCAATACCAGCAGGAGGAACGCTCCCTGATTGCGCGCAGGATCAAGGCACACCGGCACCGCATTCGCGACCTGCGCGATGTTATCATGACGGACAATGTCTCTACGCCGGAGAAGATCCGTCAGCTGGGGGAGGAGCTCGCGCATCATTATGACGACCGGGTCTTTTCGCGCTGCCAGACCATGGGGGAGATCATTGAAAGGAGCCTGAAAAGGTTGTTGGTAAAGGGCCTGGCCAAATCCTCCTTTTACTGAGAAAAAGAGGCGTGTATCCATCGCCCGCGGCGTATTTAAAGTTCACAAAAGCCCCAAAAATCCCTAAATTTGAGGATATTTTTAATCATTTATGCTGCTGACACATTTCGGACGATATTTACTGATGCTGAAAGGCATGTTCTCCAGGCCTGAAAATTGGAGAATGTATTGGAAACAATTTATGAAACAGTGCGTGGATATCGGCGTCGGATCGCTGGGAATCGTGCTGATTATCTCGATTTTCATCGGCGGGGTGTCCACCATCCAGACCGCCTACCAGCTGGTCAGCCCCCTGATCCCCAAATCCACCATCGCCCAGGTGGTCCGCGATTCCATGATCCTTGAATTCGCACCCACCATCACCTGTATCGTGCTGGCAGGTGTCGTAGGCTCCAAGATAGCTTCCGAACTGGGGAATATGCGGGTGAGCGAACAGATAGACGCCCTGGAGATCATGGGTATCAACACAAAGGGATATCTTATCATGCCGAAGATACTGGCCGCCTTGCTGGTCATTCCCATGTTGGTGGCTATTTCCGGTTTCGTAGGGATCTGGGCCGGAAAGGTAGCTGGCGAGTTCTCCGGTATCCTGTCCTCGGGAGATTACATGATGGGACTCGTGCAGGAATTCAAAGGCTACAATATCTTTTTTGCTTTGACTAAGGCATATACCTTCGCGTTTATCATCGCCAGCATATCCTCCTATTTCGGTTACTATGTAAAAGGCGGAGCGCTGGAGATCGGGCAGGCCAGCACCAAGGCGGTCGTGGTTAGCTGCGTGTTCATCCTGCTCGCGGATTACGGACTGGCAGCGCTTTTGCTGGCATAACAAAAATACAGCACGACTATTATGATAGAATTGATCGGGGTAAAAAAAGGATTCGAAGGCAAAACGGTATTGGATGATATCTCTTCTGTCATGGAGGCCGGTAAGACCAATCTCATTATCGGTACCAGCGGCAGCGGTAAAACGGTCCTGATGAAATGCATGGTCGGGCTCTTTGACATCGATGGAGGAGAGATCCTGTATAATAAGGTCAATTTTTTTACCATGGCCGAAAAGGACCGCAAGGAGATCCGCAAGGAGATCGGCATGCTTTTCCAGGGAACAGCCTTGTTTGACAGCATGACGGTGGAGCAGAATATCATGTTCCCGCTGGAGATGTTTTCCGATCTCAGCCTGCGGGATAAGAAAAAACGTGTGGATTTCTGCCTGGACAGGGTGAACCTGAAAGGCGCTAATAAGAAGTTCCCCGCTGAGATCAGCGGCGGCATGAAAAAGCGGGTAGGGATCGCGCGGTCCATCGTGCTGAATCCCAAATACCTTTTTTGCGACGAGCCAAACTCCGGACTCGACCCGCAGACCTCCATGGTCATCGATAAGCTGATCCATGAACTGACGGTGGAATATAACATCACCACCGTGATCAATACCCATGACATGAACTCGGTGATGGAGATCGGCGATAACATTCTTTACCTGTACCAGGGCCATAAACAATGGGAGGGCAACCGCAAAGAGATTATCTACAGCAAAGATGAAAAGCTGAACAGCTTTATTTTCGCCTCTGAATTCCTGCAGGATGCCAAACAAATGCGGCAGATGGAAATGGAGGGGAAAAATACCGGGACTCCACCCGAAGACCGGCCCTGAAGCCGCCGCCGGCCGTGGTGAGGAATCTTTAAAGTTTGTGCACCTTCCGGATGGTATCGGTCTTGAGCGCACCGGGATGTCTTGCTACAAAATTTTTTGTGTAGATCCTGATGACCCCGTTTCCTGCTTTTTTGCCGTAGAGGGAGATTGCATGCGCCCCTTTCACGATACTAATGGAATTGATATCCCGGGGGCGCAGATGCGCTCTGAGGTACCCGGAATCGACCATTTTATTATCGACGAAATAGACCACTTTCCCGGGCTCTTTGCCGATAATGACGGCATCGGCATGCGTGGGCAGGGTGTCGCGCTGAAAGCTCACAGGGTCATCCGAAGGCGTGGTAAGCATATCAAACGGTTTGGCGGGATACAGTGAAACGGCGTCAGAGGTGGTATTCTTTGCTTTGTGCAGATTCCCGGGAATATTGTGCCCGAACGGGTAAGGATGAAGAGACGTTGCATTGTCATATGCTGAAGGTTGCAAGCTGTTATTCACGATGAAGTAGGAGATTTTTCCACGACTCCCGTTTGCTGAGGCCATCCCCCTGTAAGGCAGCGGCAGAGCGGCTTCATCCGTATAGGTGTGCGTCAGAGGCGGCTTAACGGGATTAAGCAATACCGCGCGCTTGAGCGAATCCTTGTCTTCGGGCAAGCTGCCTGGAACAGTAAACCGGTAAGGACGGAGGGCCCTTGCCTCTTTCCGCTTCCCCGAAGATTTCAATCCCGAGTCCTTCTTTGGTACCGGTGGTGTGTAACGTGGTGGGGTGTAATGTATCCGCGGTGTGCTGTCCCTGTTCCGGTGTGGTGGTGTGTAATGCGGTGGCGTGTAATGTATCCGCGGTGTGCTGTTCCCATTCGGGTGTGGTGGTGTGTAATGCGGTGGCGTATAATGTACCCGCGGTGTGCTATCCCTGTTCGGGTGTGGTGGGGTGTAATGTACCTGCGGGCGTGTACCGGAATTTTTTTCGGCGCGGTACCTCCCGGTGTTTTTCTGGTGATCTTTTAGTTGTTTGAGGTAGCGGAGCACCCGCAGGGCGGCTTTATTTTCCGGGTGCAGCTTTAAGGATTGCTGCGCCAGCAAGGCAGCTTTCTTCAGGTCATTCGCTGTCAGCGCCGCATAGGCACGGCTTGCAAAGGTGCTGTCGCCCTTAATTGAATTGGTGATGGCATCTGGGGATATCTTCAGATTTGAAAGAAGACCTGCTGCTGTCAGGGCTTGTTGACGGACCGTTGTTACCGGGGCTATACGGCGGCTGTTTTTAGTTTTCATCGGTTCTTTTCCGGCGGAGGTAAAAACGACAATAACAATGGTAATGACAGGCAGTAAGAACAAATAGCGCAGCAGGTGAAAACCGGAGGACCTCTTTTTATTCATCATCCTGATGCGCGCTTTGAGATGGGAGAAGTTGAAATGATTCACCAGCGGGATGGCGAAAGGGGCACTGCTGACCCTGATCAGGCTGTATTGATAGGCTTTCGCGTCAGCGCCCGATTTCAGGATCTTTTGGTCCGCGATGAATTCCAGGTTTTCCCGGATGGCCGTTTTCATCAGCCAGGCACCCGGATTGAACCAATAGAAAATATTGTTTACCTCTCCTGTGAGCACATCTATGGTATGCCATCCCCGGACATGAATTTTTTCATGTGTGATAATATTCGCCAGCTCTTCTGTGTGGTATAAAGAAGGATTGATATAGATATTCCGGAAGAAAGAAAAAGGATTGATCTTACCCGTCATCAGCTTCACCCTGTCTTCGTTCACCATCCCATCCGTAGTGCGCGCATGGATGTTCACCAGGGAAAGCAACTGTATACAAAGCCTTATGGCCATGATCAGGGCGCCTGCCCAGAAGACATACTGCAGCAGGGTCCATACGGTAAAAGGGTCCTGTCGCAGGTATGGTCCGACAGTGTTCCAGCGGGGGGCATAATAAGTGATACTATCCGCCAGACGCTCATGATGGAGGAACAGTGAATTTAGATCCAACAGTGGAAAAGTGGCCGAGAACAGGATCCCAAACAATAAGAAAAACCGGTTGAGGATGTAGAAGGTCAACCGGCGCAAACCAAACCGGTAGGCCAGGTAGAAGAGTGCCAGCGCTATATTCGCTTTTAATAGATAAATGAATAATGCAGGCATGACTGATTATTTAAGGGTTAAATAATAAAAGGACTGCGCTTTGGGGCAACTCTCCGGGAGAACAGGATCCAGTCACTGGAAGCCGGACGCCCAGGGAGCTATACGTTTTATGATCTTTTCTCGATCATTTCAATGATCTCTTTGAGCTCCTCCGGGCTGATCTTTTTTTCTTTGGCAAAAAAGGTGACCAGGTCTTTATAGGAATTTTCAAAATAATCCTTTACAAAACCGGTCATGAATTTCTTCTTATATGCCTTTTCACTTACCAAGGGTGTGTATTCAATGATGACCCCGTATTTCTTTCCACGGACAAAGCCTTTTTTCTCCAGGTTTTTTACAATGGATGCCAGGGTGGTATAAGGGGGCCTGGGCTCCGGATATTTTTCCAGATAATCCTTGATAAAACCGGTTCCCATTTGCCAGATGACCTGCATGGCGTTTTCTTCCTGCCAGGTGAGCTTTTCCATATCTTGTTACGTTAGTATCGTAAAGTTACGAATATATCGTAAATGACCAAATCTTTTTATCCCCTTTTTTCAGGCTTTTTTTTACCGGTAAAACGGGATGAAATGAAAGAAAAACGGTGAGAACGGGCGAAAGTGGTTGCAGCCGGGTGAATATACCCCTGAGTGCAGGACTATTTGTTGGGAGCTTTGACCGTTACGCGCTGTTTGGTAGTGATCAGCACCACCCCGTTTTTACCCTTTTTGCCAAATAGTTTTACCGCCCTGTCACCCTTCACCACCTGTATGCTTTGAATATCCCCGGGCTTCATTTTCTGCATGTATTTTGAGTCCACAATATTGAAATCCACCACATACAGCGGGTGCTTGCCGTCTTTGAACGTCACTTCAGAAAAATGCCTCGTTGAATGGGCTCCACCAGGGTTGGCACTGGTAAAACCGATGACCTTCGGGGATGACGGGCTGTCCTTGCGAAAATAAAAGGAGTCCCGTCCTGCAGGGTACCCTTCCACCACGGTTTCGAAGCTTTTGGCATGAAATGCGTGAAGCGGGGAATCCACGGACCCGGCACGATCGAATCGTACCCCCCTGAGACCGGAATCACCCCGGGCAGTATCTTGTTTAAACAGGACGTTGACTCCCGGCCTGGTTTTCAGCATGATGACGCCGTTTTTGCCGCGCGGTCCATACAGGGTGGTCCCGCTGCTCCCTTTCAGGACGGTGATCGACCTGATTCGATCGGGGGGAATCGATGCGATGGAAAACGTCGAATCCTGGACCTTTCCGTCTACCACGAACAGTTGCTGATACGGCATGCTGTCCGGGCGCGCTTTGATCATGATCTTATCCGCTGAAATCGTCATCCTGTCGGTGTCCGACTTTCCTTTAACATGACCGAGGGCTGTCAGCCCCTGGCCTTCCGCAAAAAAGGAGTTGGAGTGAGGGGTGGGCGGAGGAGGAGGAGGAGGCAGGGGGCCGTATTTTTGCTTCGCCTTTCTCTCGTCGGAGGGTTTGCCGAGCCTGTATACCTCGGACTGACCGTTCTTCAGTCGTAGCTTTACCGATCGGGTCTGTCGTTCGGTATCCATCATCCATTGCAGTCCCGACACGGACGGGTTTCTTTTGAGGAATGCCTGGTAATCCGGAGAGGGTGGCGCCTCGGAGAGGC
Source organism: Chitinophagaceae bacterium (assembly GCA_036278455.1). GTDB lineage: Bacteria > Bacteroidota > Bacteroidia > Chitinophagales > Chitinophagaceae > FW021-bin31. The sequence continues at coordinate 48,089 of DASULB010000035.1, forward strand.
CGGCCTCCGGAATAGAGTCGGTGCCCTGCGCCAGGGTCTGTTGTCCACCCGGGATCAGGGACAAATTGAGGGTATTGTTTTGCGCCCTGGAAGCGGTGATGACCAGTGCGGTCAGGGCAACGACGGGGAGCACCAGCAGATAACGGACCAGGTGGACACGGGAGGATCTCTTTTTATTCATCATCATAATACGTTTTTTTAAGTGGGCGAACTTGAAGTTATTCGCCAGCGCAGACGCATAAGGTGCGCTGCTGATCCTGACCAGGCTGTACTGATAGGATTTCGGATCGGCGCCTGACCGGAGCATCGATCGATCGGTCATGAATTCCAGGTTCTCCCCGATGGCCTTTCGCATGAGCCAGGCACCCGGGTTGAACCAATAAAAGATCTGGTTGAGTTCCCCGGCAAGAATATCCGCTGAATGCCATCCCTTTACATGGATCCTTTCGTGCCTGATGATGGCCTGTAACTCTCCGGGCCGGTGCATCCGGGGATTGACGTATATATTCCGGAAAAAAGAAAACGGGTTCAGATCATCTCCCATGAGCTTTACGGGATGACCACAGCATTTTCCATCCGTTGTTCGCATATGGATCTTCATGAGGGAGGTCAGCTGGATCAGGAACCTGACACCCATTACCAAAACACCGGCCCAAAACAGGTACGCCAGCACGCTCCATACCGTGAGGTGCTCGGGCTGCTGCACCTGCCGGCTGATGACCCTCCAGTCCGGAGCGTAATAGGTAACGCCTTCCACAAGCCCCGTCCCGGCGGTGAACAGATCCCTCAGGTTGATGAGCGGAAACAGCGCCGAGAGGAAAATCCCCAACAGCAGAAAATACCTGTTGAGTGTGTAAAAGGTCAGCCGACGCAAAACAAAGCGGTAGGCCAGGTAAAACAGGACGAGGGCCGCATTCGCTTTCAACAGATAAATAAATAGTGCCGGCATAATCC
>DASULB010000036.1:0-10688 GCA_036278455.1 Chitinophagaceae bacterium
ACAGACCAAATGTAAACCCCATGGACTGGACAAGTGGCGCCGCTAAAGCGTCGGACGCCATCATCGTGGTCATGGGGCTGACCGGCGAACTTGAAGGGGAGGAAGGAGAATCCATCCTTTCGGCCACTTCCGGCGACCGGCTCAATTATAACCTGCCGGCAAATCAGATCGCTTTTCTCCGGGAACTAAGAAAAGGAAATAAAAAACCCATCATCGCAGTGATTACGGGTGGCAGCCCCATAAACCTGGCTCCCGTGGACAGCTTGGCTGATGCCGTGTTACTCGCATGGTATCCGGGTGAAGAAGGCGGCGCCGCGGTAGGAGATATCCTATTTGGTAAAACCTCTCCGTCCGGCAAATTACCGGTTACTTTTCCTGAATCATTAAGTCAGTTACCTCCATTCCGGGATTACAGCATGGAAGGTCGTACTTATCGTTATATGAAAGCAACGCCGCTGTATCCTTTCGGGTACGGGCTTAGTTATGCTCATTTTGTTTTCTCCAATATAAAAGCACCGGCGACAACCCTTAACAAAGATCAATCGTTTGAAGTAACAGCCACCATCACAAATAATGGGAAGTATGCCGGTGAAGAAGTAGCACAACTATACATCTCTGATCTTACCGGTCAAAAGGATGCGCCGCTTTTCGCGTTAAAAGGCTTCCAAAGGACCATGCTTTCCCCGGGCGAATCAAAACAAGTCAGTTTTACGGTAACACCCAAGATGATGGCGATAATCAATGAAAAAGGGGAACGCATGGTAAATGCCGGTAAACATGAAATATATATTGGCGGGGCGGTACCTATACCAAGAAGCGAAGTTTTGGGTATTTCCAAGCCTGTGTCCGTATCCTTTACTGTAAAATGATTCACCTAAAACTTAATATTTAAGATTATGATAGCATACAATTACCACAACAGCAGTTAGAAGGCATAAAAACGGGAATGCTGACACATTCCCGAAGGCGGTTTACACAAACCATACTGCATAAGCGATATGCAGGATTCTTAAAACACCTTAATTACAAAGTTATGAAAAATAAGTTTGCGCTCCTGAAGGCGTTTTTCACAATGCCCCTGTGCAGGATACAGCAGCAGCTACTGATGGTTCCCCTCATTCTGATGGTTAGTTCATTTGCACCCGGGTTGGCCATAGCCTCTTCCTCTATGGTACCCACTGTAACCAATCCCAAATTAGTTGCACCCGTCGATGTGCATGTGAGCGGAAGCGTTGTGGACGGGGCCGGCAATCCCATGCCCGGGGTGACTGTTCAGGTAAAAGGCACCTCCGCCGGTACTGCTACAGACGCTAACGGCCACTTCGAGCTGAACGTACCGGACAACAGTATCCTGACTATTTCATCAATTGGTTATGAACCACAAACGATCCAGTTGAGTACTCAAGACAGGGTATTACACATCCGCCTGTTGCCTTCTACATCTGCATTGGACCAGCTGGTAGTGATAGGATATGGCTCGCAGCGGAAAGAAGCGATAACAGGTTCGGTTTCTTCCATCAGTGGGGCTAAGCTGAATGAAGTACCTGCGTCTAATATCTCCAACGCTTTGCAGGGACGTCTGCCGGGAGTGCAGATATCGCAGACATCAACCCAGCCGGGAGCTACCATGCAAATCCTCATACGGGGGCAACGCTCGATCAGTGCCAGCAATGCTCCGTTGTTAGTGCTCAATGGTATCCCTTTCTCCGGATCTCTCAGCGACATTGATCCGGTAAATGTAAAAAGCATTAGTGTTCTCAAGGATGCTTCGGCGACTGCTATTTACGGTTCGCGGGGCGCCAATGGTGTTATATTGATCACCACTAACCAGGGAACGATCGGACAAAAGCCGCAAATAAGCTATAATAGTTACTATGGAATACAGAAGCTATTTGCCCCTTTCCCTATGATGAACGGTCCGGAATTTGTTAAACTTCGCGCGGCAGCCGGACTGTTTAAAAATGGGGCGGATGAACACGATTCTGTAAATACCAATTGGCAAAAGCTATTTTACAGGCCTTCCGCTCCGGTAACAAACCAGAATTTAGACGTGTCAGGCGGTACAGACCACGGCACGTATCACTTCGGACTAGGCTATTACAATGCTCAATCCCTGATTCCCACTCAGCAATTCAAACGGTATTCGCTGAATGCTGCCATTGATCAGGGGATAGGAAAGTATGTTCGGGTCGGCTTCACTACAAGTACAAACTATAATACTTCGGAGGGCTCTCAGGTCGGCATATACAACATCTTAAGCATGTCTCCTATCGCCAGCCCAAAGAACCCTGACGGATCGTACAAGCAAAGCATAGCGATGGCGCAGGATATTAGCTGGAATGAAACAAGATATATTGTGGATAGTTTAAAAGATCAGTGGTTAAATCCCATCAAGACGCTCGGAACCTATAACAGTCTATACGGCGTACTCAACATCCCCGGGGTCCCGGGCTTATCATATCGTATTAACGTTGGCTTAAATTACAGCACAACCGATAACGGCAGTTACACAGGAACCGGCACCGCCAGCACCAACCCGACGAATCCTTCCGTTGCTACAATCATCCATTCAGTCAGGCTCAACTGGACGGTTGAAAACCTGCTGACCTATGACCGCACATTTGGGCAAAAGAATCATGTAAATATAACAGCATTGTACTCTGCGGAGAAGGACAGCTACCACAGTTCAGATATTTCGGCACAGGGTGTCCCCGACGACGCGCTGCAATTTTATAACCTGGGGCAGGCTCTCGGCCAGACAACTATTGATCCCGCCAATCAGAGCTATACGCAGAACGGCCTGAAATCGTGGATGGGGCGTATCATTTACGAATACTCAGACCGTTATATGCTGACGGCTATCCTGCGGTCCGACGGTTCCTCCATACTGGCGCCAGGCCATCAGTGGCATACCTATCCTGCTATATCGGCCGGCTGGAATATCGCGAATGAATCATTTATGAAAGGTATTCCCCAGATAGATGAACTGAAGCTGCGTGTGGGCTATGGAGAAACCTCCAACCAGGCCGTTGCACCTTATTCAACACTCGGGCAATTGACATCAAGCCCTTACAACTTTGGCCCAACGAATGATGTGGTAGGTTATTATGTATCATCACTTCCAAATGCTGCTTTAGGATGGGAGTACTCAAAAACATGGAACTATGGGCTGGACTTTGCCCTCCTGCATAATCGTCTGTCAGGAACCATAGAATACTATGTTACGAAAACAAATGACCTTTTGCTGAGCGTTGCGTTGCCCCCCACGACGGGCGTAACCAGCTATACGGCCAACGTTGGGAATACCCAAAACCAGGGTATTGAACTTTCACTCGCTGGTACGATCCTGCAAAACGACCATGGCTGGACATGGACTGCCGGCATAAATGTATATGGCAACCGCAATAAGCTGACATCTCTTGCTTCCGGTCAGACGGAGAACATAGGCAATGCCTGGTTCGTAGGCCACCCCCTTAATGTGATTTATGATTATCAGAAAATAGGACTCTGGCAAGCGGGAGATCCGGCTTTGCCTATTGAGGAACCGGGCGGAAATCCTGGTATGATAAAGGTGAAATATACCGGCACTTATGATAATGGGGCGCCAACCAGGGCTATTGGACCTGACGACGAGCAAATCCAGAATTTGGACCCTAAATTCCAGGGTGGCTTTAACACCACTGTGATGTATAAAGGGTTTGACTTCACCGCCGTCGGTGTCTTTCAGAATGGAGGTATGCTCGTCAGCACGTTATATTCAGCAGGCGGCTACCTTAATTTATTGAGCGGACGCAGAAATAACGTAAAAGTGGATTACTGGACACCGACAAATACCCATGCCAAATATCCAAAACCTGGCGGAATTATGAGTAGCGACAATCCTAAATACGGAAGTACGCTGGGTTATTTTAATGCGTCATACCTAAAAATCCAAACCCTGACACTGGGATATGACTTTACCCATTTAAACTGGTTAAAAAATGCCGGTTCGGGTATTAGCAAGCTACGACTTTATGTGATGGTGGAGAACCCGATAGTGATGTTCTCTCCATACTATAGGCAAACAGGCTTGGATCCCCAAACTAATTCTTATGGCGATCAGAACCAGGCAGTAACGAGCTATCAGCATCGTATTTTGGTTGTCGGCACCAATACGCCGGAAACACGTACCTACCTGCTTGGTCTTAACTTGACATTTTAAAATCCCCAGTCATGAAAAATATACATCATAAAACTTATTTAACCGCAGCCGCAGCCGTCGCTATGTTGCTCATCGTATCATGCAGCAAACTTCTGGATGAAACACCACGTAGTACTTTTACGCCCGCTTTTTTCAAAACGGAGGCAGGTGTAACCGGTGGAATAACCTCCTTATATGCAAACCTGCGAAACATTTACGGGAACGCCTACTATTACAACACAGGTGAAACCGGTACCGATGAAGTAACCTACGGCCAAAGTGCCGACCAAAACTTCAAGGTCATGGACCTTTCAGGCCAGGGAGATATTAGTTCCCAGACCAGCCGCTCGGACGTCTTGTGGAATAACTCGTTTGGCGCCATCAACACCGCCAGTGGGGTTATCCAAAATGGTTCTGCGGCAGGGGTTTCTCCGGCGCTGGTTGCCGAAGCCAGGTTCTTCCGCGCATTCTATTACTTTCAGCTGGTACAAACGTTTGGCGGGGTTCCGTTGGATTTGGGTTCAGGGATATTGAAGTTCAACACGCATCCCATAACGGCTTCTACACGCAATACGGTACCCGAGGTCTATACCAAATGTGTGTTTCCTGACCTCGACAGCGCATTGAACGATTTACCGGTAGAGGCGCGCGCAACAGGAACTGTAACCCAAACGACTGCCCGCCTTTATTTGGCTAAAGCTTACCTTACTTATGCATGGTGGCTGCAAAATCCTAATAACATACCAACTTATCCGGTGGTGCCTACTCCACGAACTGACCCAGATGGGCATAATGCACAATGGTATTTTCAGCAGGCCTATGACGTAGCAACAGCCGCTATCAACAACCCGGGACCCTACGGCTTAATGTCAACGTTCTATGACTTACATCACGCACCAAACGACCGCAACAAAGAAGAACTGTTGTATGCAGACCACACCGAATTCAACGAATTGTCCAATGGTGCCAGCCTTTCCTATGGCAGTGGCGGTGGTCAGGACAACTTTGCCGGTTGGATGATGACATGGAATTATCCAAACATAAGAAGCAGTACCTCGGCTGCATCATGGACAGCAGTAAGTTCCGTATTCCGTGCAACTTACCAGCCCCTGGGACGTCCCTGGACACGTATGGCCCCTACAATCGGCGCCATCGAAAATACTTTTGCCGATAAAACCAAGGATTCCCGCTACGACGGCACCTTTACTACCGTTTACCATGGCAACTGGGGTTTAGCAGGAACCGGCGTTAGCCAGACTACATTGTACAATGCAAACAATTTGCCGGTTAATAACAATGATCCCATCTTAACGTTTCTGAATCAACCAAATCCAAACATTACCTACGAAAACGGTACCGGTAAGAGTAATGTAGGCGCCGGTACCTTACCGGGGAATTCCAGTTGGGTGATCGGTCCAAATGGCATTAGCCGGGTCGTATATCCCGGGCTTTGGAAGCTTGGGCCATATCGCACCGACAACGCCGGTGGATTGGGGCAATACAATGCTGCCAGCACCCGTCCTTTCATTATTGCCTATTTCTCACAGCTATACTTTATTGCAGCCGAAGCGGCCGTGGAGGGCGCCACGGTGGGCGGAGTAACAACGAACGCCGGTCAAACTGCCTATGATTTGATCAATGTGATTCGCGCGCGTGCCGGCAAATGGAACTATGACAACAATGGAGATTCCACCAAGGTGGAAGATAATAGTGCAGCCATGATGGCCGCCACACCAAAAATTATCACAGTTCCCTATATCATGGCGGAAAGGTCACGTGAGTATTACGGAGATGGCAGGCGCTGGCTTGACTTAATACGTACTCAGACATGGACACAGCTCGCTTCTTCTTACACAATCTGCGGGTCCGGATGGGGTGACCATACACCACAGACTGTAACGCGAACCATTACACCGACCGATTATCTGCGCCCCATTCCGATCGGCCAGATTAATGATATGCAGGGAAGTGCAGCAGCATTAGCCGCTTACCAAAATCCAGGATATCAATAAGATCAGCCCATCCTCTTTATCTTTTAATAAAAGGATACTGTTATATTTAACCATAAAACGATGAAAGAAAGGCAGCTAAAGATAGGGAGATGTTGATAAAGTTAAAACGAATGAAAGTCATCATCGGTATTTTTATTTTTATGTTCGCGCCCCTTTGCTTAAGGGCAGAGAACGGTCATCAGCTGTGGCTTCGCGCCAGGAGTACTGCGCCTGTAAAAGTCATTTGTTCCCGAAGTTCGGCTACCATTGATATTGCAGAAAGGGAATTGCACCGTTGTTGGCAGGGAAAACCAAATACGTCTGTTGTTCTGCAGGTTAAGCATGATCCGTCCGTTAAAAATGACGGTTATAAACTAACACACAATGGCGTTCAGGCAAATACTGACCTGGGTATTTTATATGGTGTTGATGCTTTATTGCGTAAACAGCAAACCGGTGAACCTATTATCGCTGGGATTAGCAACCCCTCTTATGAAAGACGCATTTTAGATCACTGGGATAATCTAAACGGAAGCATTGAACGCGGATATGCAGGTCGTTCCATATTCTGGCACGGAAAAGATTCCCTTACGGTAACTGAAAACGACAAACGATTATGGCGTGAATATGCGCGTGCTGACGCTTCAATAGGCATTAATGGTGCAGTATTAAATAATGTTAATGCTTCGCCTTTGGTATTGACTGAACAGTACCTTAAAAGGGTGCAGGCGATCGCTGATGTTTTGCGTCCGTATGGTATTAAAACATATTTGTCTGTTAACTTCGCCTCCCCCATTGTAATTGGCGGCTTGAAAACAGCCGATCCATTAGATCCGGAAGTGAAACAATGGTGGAAAACAAAGGTGAGGGAAATTTACAAGATGATTCCTGATTTCGGTGGTTTCTTAGTCAAAGCCAATAGTGAAGGACAACCGGGCCCTCAAAGTTATGGACGGACACATGCCGATGGGGCCAATACGATCGCCGATGCACTGAAACCATTCGGAGGTATCCTGATGTGGCGCGCTTTTGTATACAGCAACAATGGTGAAGATCGCGCTAAACAGGCTTATCTGGAATTTATGCCCCTGGATGGCAGCTTTCACGACAATGTGATTATTCAGGTGAAAAACGGGCCGATTGATTTTCAGCCTCGTGAACCGTTCAGTCCCCTTTTCGGGGCGATGAAAAAGACTTCCGTGATGCCCGAATTGCAAATTACCCAGGAGTATCTCGGACAATCCATTCACCTTGTTTTTTTGGCGACCATGTGGGAGGAGTTTTTGAAAAGCGATACCTATCAGGCTGGGAAAGGAAGCACTGTCGCACGTTGTACGGATGGCAGTATCTATACCCGGAAATATACTGCTATTGCAGGTGTGGCTAACATAGGTTCGGATACGAACTGGTGCGGACATCCCTTTGCACAGGCGAATTGGTATGCATTTGGCCGGCTGGCCTGGAATAACCGGCTGACAAGTGAGCAAATCGCCGACGAATGGATTAAACGTACCTTTTATCAGAGCCCTCCGGAGCAAGTGGGACCGCCTGTATTCTCAACCTACTGGAAAGACTTCTTTCTAAAGCCCGTAAAAAAAATGATGCTTGAAAGCCGTGAAGCGGCCGTTAATTATATGACGCCGTTAGGATTAAATGACCTGTTTTCAGCCAAAGGACATTATGGGCCCGGACCATGGTGGGCCCCTAAAGGTGTACGAAAAGACTGGACACCTCCTTATTTTCACCGGGCAGATTCAGAAGGTATTGGCTTTGACCGGACACGAACAGGCAGCAATGCAGTTAGCCAATACCACGAACCGGTTAGTGCCGAATTTAACAACCTGAGAACTTGTCCTGACAAATACCTGTTATGGTTTCACCATGTTCCATGGGTTTATATTATGCAAAACGGGCGTACCCTGTGGGACAATCTGTGCTATCACTACCAGGCGGGATTGGATCAGGTGCGTAATTTCCAAAAGGTTTGGGACAGCGTAAAACCCTTTGTGGATCCACAACGGTTCCACAAAGTGCAAAGCAAGCTTCGGCAGCAATGTCTGAATGCACAACTTTGGAAAGACGCCTGCCTGCTCTATTTTCAGCAGTTTAGCAAGATGCCAATACCTTATGATATAGAACGCCCGGTACATGATCTGCAAACCATGATAAGCAATGATGAGCATGATGATAGAACAGATAAGAATCCTAACCGCAGGCATCCTAAGAAGCATTAAAAAAGCAAAGGATATCGTTACAGAAAGATGATCCGGAGTAGAAATTTAATAAAGTACAGCATTTTGACGCTTTAACCTGTGAATACCTGGCAAGCCGGAGCAATGAGGGTAGTGTCAAAGCGATCAGGACTGGTGTGGCTGGCTGGTGTAGCCAGATCAGCACCAAAGTAAACGGGGTGCCGGTAGAAGCCGTAACCGTTGTTAAATAGACATACGTCTGGTTATTCACCTGGTACAACATGGATCAACGGAAATTTTTTACATTTTGAGATGTGAGCTGACATGGTAAGCCATTGTGATATGCCTTTGAAGCTGTCTGAGGTCGCTACCGGGAAAATATATTCAAGCGTAAGGTTTTCCTGCGCGGGCGTTCTGATCAAACAAAACTAAAATCTTTAAACAGCCACATTAAGAAAATCTATTATGAATATAAAATTGAGTTTTGCTATCGGAATGTTGCTCTGTTCAACGACATTGACAGCACAGGTCAGGCTGCCGAAAATAATAAGAGACAGCATGGTTTTGCAAAGAGACATGAAAATAAACATTTGGGGATGGGCGACGAATGGTGAAAGAATAAGCGTAAAATTTAATGGCAGAAACTATAAAACAAAAACCGGGAACAATGGCAAATGGGCGATCCAGCTTCCTGCCATGAAGGCCGGTGGACCTTATAGCATGGAGATTGAGGGAAAAAACAAAATCACCTTACATGATATATTAGTTGGTGACGTATGGTTTTGTTCAGGACAGTCGAACATGGTGCATCAGATGAAATTACACAGCGTGCGGTATGCGTCTGAAATTTCCCGGGCACATTATCCCAAAATAAGACAGTTTTGGATTCCGACTTTGACAAATCTGCAGGGGCCGTCGGACAGCTTGCCGTCAGGCCATTGGAAATCTGCCAATCCAAAAGACGTACTTGAGTTTTCTGCAGTAGCTTATTTCTTTGCAAAAAAGCTATATCAAAAATATCATGTACCTATTGGAATCATTAATTCAAGCGTCGGCGGTACCCCTATTGAAGCATGGATGAGTGAAGAAGGATTTAAAAATTTCCCTCATATATTAACAACAATTGAAAATAATAAGGACACCGCTTACGTCAATAGCCTTAAGCGTGAAGGGTTTAGTGCGAATGGCCCAAAAGATCAGGACAAAGGGCTTTCCGGTCCTACTCCATGGTATGAGCCCTCTTATAGCACGCCAGCCGGCGGATGGCGGCAGATCGGCATTCCCGGCTATTGGGAAGATCAGGGTGTAAGAAGCCTGAATGGCGTAGTTTGGTACCGGAAAGAGATTGATGTGCCGTCATCTATGACCGGTAAAGCGGCTAAAGTATTTCTGGGAAGAATTGTTGATGCAGATGTATTGTACCTTAATGGGAAAAAAGTCGCCAATACCACTTACCAATATCCTGAAAGAAGATACCGGATTCCTGCCGGGCTATTAAAATCAGGGAAGAATTTATTTGTTGTTCGTGTTACCAACTATTTCGGGAAAGGCGGCTTTGTCCCCGACAAACCTTATCAACTAATCTCCGGCAATGATACAGTTGACCTGAAAGGTTACTGGCAATATAAGGTAGGCCAGGTATTTGCTCCGCAAAGTGAGCCTGCCGGCGGTTTTGGTTTTTCCGCACAAAATGAGCCAACGACATTGTACAATGCAATGGTTGCTCCGTTAATCCACTATACCATCAAAGGAATGGTCTGGTATCAGGGTGCGGCCAATACCAGTCATGCTGCCGAATATGCAAACCTGCAGCCGGCTTTAATTAAAGACTGGAGAAACAAATGGAAGGAAGGTAATATTCCCTTTTTATATGTTCAGCTTCCGGGATTTGGAGATTACGATTACCTGCCTTCCGAGAGCCAGTGGGCCTTGTTGAGAGAGGGGCAACTAGAAACGCTGTCTGTTCCAAATACTGCTATGGTGGAAACAATTGACTTAGGAGAGTGGAATGACATCCACCCTGACAGAAAAGAGCCGGTAGGCAACCGTCTGGCATTAGCCGCGGAGAAAATAGCATATGGCGAAAACATCGTTTATTCAGGTCCTGTTTATAAGTCCTCAAAAATTAAAGGGAATAAAATAATTATTTCATTCTCTCATGTTGGAAACGGGTTGATTTTCAAAGACTCCTCCTACAGCGCTCCTGCTCTGGGAGACGTGGAAGGTTCCTTTGCCATTGCCGGAACCGACAGAAAATTTGTCTGGGCAAAAGCGAAAATCATTGCTCCTGATAAAATAGAGATATGGAGCGACCGCATCCGGCAT
>DASULB010000037.1:0-3848 GCA_036278455.1 Chitinophagaceae bacterium
CGGCGATGCCGCTGCCAAGCGCCGCAATGATGTACAAGATGGCGGTCACCAGCATCATCTTCTTCCTGCCGTAGTGATCCGCCAGCCTGCCGGAAAAAAAAGCGCCGGGGATACAGCCGATCGAAGCCGCCGCCACCACGAGGCCGATCGCCGCGTCACTTAACTCAAAATAGCTTCGCAAGGCGGGGATCGTCCCGGCGATCACCGCGGTATCAAAGCCAAATAACAGGCCGCCCAGGGCGGCTACGCCGGAAATTAAAATGGTGTATTTCTTCATGAGTGTTTTTTACGGATCATTTGAACGGGATGCGCCCTGTTTCCTGCCAAGGCGGCCGGCGATGCACCAGCACCCGGACAGGGATCTTGTGACACACACCTGTTCCCCCGGCCCACTTACCGAAATGGGCTCCCCGGTGTCACCTGGCCACAATGAGTCACAATGGGTCACAAGATAAAAAAAGAAGGCGACTCCTGCCAAGTAAAACGATCTCGTGATGACAACCGTCAAAGACTTTTTTCTATGGTATAAATGGAAAATATTTCGGCATCCGTTAAGGCCGTATTATAGAACCGGATGTCATCCATGGAACCGGTGAAATAATTGGCACCCCAAAAATAATTGGGATCAGCCGTATCTGTCAGGCTGTAATCGTTTTTGGGCAATTCGTTTCCAATGGCGAGATTCACCGGGCTCTTCAAGGTAACCGGCGTTCCTTTGATACTGACCGTTTTTACCAGGGCGCCATTGATGTAAAACTTCATGGTCCCGTTGGTGTATGAAACGGCCGCCTGTGTCCATATGTCCTGCGGGATGGTGCCCGGATTATCATCCACATCAAAGATGCCGGCATCGGTGCTCACGGTAAGAAACAAAAAATTGTTGGATTGTAATTGAAATTTATAACCGTTCCAGCGGTCCAGGGAAAACAAATAATTGCCTGCACTGGTCGTGTGCCGCTTAAGCCACAGGCTGATGGTAAAGGACTTGGGGTTCAGTGAAAGATCGTAAGGCACCTCGATGTATGACCCATTGGCAAAGTCATACGCCATGTCTTTTCTGCCAAAGCGGTCGGTAGTCAGGACAGGCAAGGTCTTGCCGTCGGTCGCCACCGCGGCACTGGCGCCTACCAGCCCGCTTTTTAACTGCCCGTCGTGACCGTGCCCTGAAGCGTCGTCCGCATTCCCGTCAAACTTCCATTGAGCCACCAGATTGGCCACGGAAACTTCCTGAATTAATTTTGATTGCACATAGGACACCACGCGCTTCAGATTGGCTATTGTATTATTGACCTGCTGTTGGGTAAAGGTGTTTTGACTGCTTACCTGTGTGGCAAGGCCTATGGTGACCGCCAGGGTGTCTTTTGACCCCGGGGCATAATCGCCGGGCTTATTTCCCTCCTGGATGTCTCCGGCAAAATGAGTAGCGGAATCAAGGGCCGCCATCAGGGAGGACTTATCCGCGTTATAATCGGGCGCATGATCGTCCTTTTTACAGGCTGCCAGCAGGGAAAGCCCTGCTACGGCGACCAGCAGCAACGTGAACGGAACTATATTATTTTTCATTTCTTCTGATTTTAAATGCGTGTTTATTTTATACCCAGTTTCTGATTGGTATCCCGCTCGCTCTGTGGAATGGGGAAGAACTTGTCCTTATCGTAACTGAAGTTGGGTACACTGCCCATGGCGTTATCAGCGTAGTCTTTCCCATAGCGGATGACGTCAAAGAACCGGTGGAATTCAAGGGCCATTTCCGACCTCCTTTCCCGCCGGATAATAGCGCGCAACTGTGTTTGATCGGTCGTTGTAATATCGGGCAAGAGGCCTGCGGGAACTGTTCCATACCCCGGAAGGGAGCTATCGTACAGATAGGAATCGCGGGCCCTTTTCCGCACTTTATTCAACGGTATCAGGGCCGCTGCACTGTTGCCTGCTTCATTCAATGCTTCCGCTTCCACCAGCAGGATATCGGCAAACCGGATGGCCTCATAGTTCAGGCTCCCGTCCCCTTTAATGTTTGAAGGGATTTCCGAAAGTGGTTGAATGTCCTTTTTTGACAAATACCCCGTGGTGGTCCAATCCGGTTCAAAAGCGGCATCATAATAGGGGTGTCCCGCTCTGGCCACCGTATAGTCCAGGCGCGGATCCTCCACACCGGAAGGGGATTTTTCAAAATTGTCTACCAGGCTTTGTGTGGGATAAAAAAATCCGTAGCCGTTCAAAGAACGCGGTGCAAACCACTGGTTGAGGCCGTTGCCCTGGCCGGGGCTGGCGCCGCTGACATGCCAGACCGAAAATATGGCTTCTTTATTGTCCTTGGTAGCGGCATTGAAATTATCCGAGAATTTTGGCAGAAGGCCGTATATGCCCAATCCTTCCACCGCCTGGGCCGCCTTCGCGGCTGAATCCCATTTCTGCTGGAATAAATAGACTTTGGACAGCAAGGCGAGCGCGGCGCCCTTGGTCGCCCTTCCGAGGTCCGCCCCGCTCCAGGTGACCGGCAGGTCACCCGCGGCATCCTTACAGTCATTTTCAATCTGTAAAAATACCTTTGCCCTCGGAATGGCCGGACTCTGCAATTCCTCCGGCGTTTCCACCTTTAAACGCAGCGGTATATCGCCATAGCAATTGGTCAGGATAAAATAGTAATATGCCCGCAGGAATTTAGCCTGACCGATGCACGCCGTCCGCACGTTATCGGATATTTTCTTGTTAGCGGCCGGCAGCCCGTCCAATACCACATTACACTTAAAAATGCCGCCGTAATACCTTTGCCAAACCGCCTCCACGGCGGCGTTGGAAGGATTGATGTTAAATTCGTCCACATTCTCGAAATCAGCCTGATCACCCGGCAGGCCGCCTTTGATGGCATCATCTGAAGCGACATCACCCAACACCCATATCGCGTTGGAAGCCGCGTCGGTGAACGTGAGCGCCGTATAGGCCGCATTCACGGCCAAATTCGCATTGGCGTCCGAAGTAAAGAAGTTATCCGCCTGGTAACTACCGAGTACCGGCTCGTTTAATATCTTTTTACAGCCCGGCGCAATCATCAGGTAAAATGAGAGCAATAAAAATAAAGTACCCCATTTTTTCCCATCGCCCCCGTTACGTTGCCCCGGCCGGACCGTTGCCTGAAATAATTTTATATAATGTCCCATGATATAAGCGGATTTGAAGTTTAGAAATTAATGTTTACCCCTGCCGTAAAGGTCCGCGCGGAAGGATACGTACCCCAATCAATGCCAACGGCGCGTACGCCATCACTCAATGAATTATTGTTGAGGTACATTTCAGGATCCAGACCGGTATATTGGGTGATGGTTAACAGGTTCTGTACGCTGACAAAGAACCTGACCGAAGAAACCTTTAACCTGGATAAAAGCGCGTTTCCAAAACTGTATCCCAGTTGAATGTTCTTCAGCCTGACATAAGACCCATTCTCCAGAAAGCGTGTGGAAGGCTGCTTGTTATTGGTAGCGCCCTGCCATGACAGCCGTGGAAATTTGTTGGAGGTGCCGGCGCCATGCCAGCTCCCGGTAGCGATTCTTTCGGTGATATTAAAAGGGCGATAAAAGCCTTCTATGTCGGTAAGCACCTGATCATAGAGTTTGTTTCCGTATACGCCCTGCACAAAGACGCTCAGATCAAAATTACCATAATTGACATTACCGGTAAACCCGTAAGTAAATTTGGGTATCGGGCTGCCCACAAAAGTTCTGTCATTCTGGTCGATCACACCGTCCCCGTTAACATCTTTAAACTTCATATCCCCCGGTTGTATGTTGGGCCCCTGGTAGGCATGGGTGATCACGTCAAGCGGCGTTTGAAAAATACCTTCATCCTGCAAG
>DASULB010000038.1:0-2197 GCA_036278455.1 Chitinophagaceae bacterium
CAAAATAACAATTTGTCTGATCTGCAGCGCCGGCTATCATCCTGGTGAACAGTGTTTTTAAAACCATATCATTAGGAGGGCTTTCTTCGTCGCCCCTTACTCCTTCCTGTGTCATCAGGTTGGGATAAGTGCGGGAATAACCGGTAGGACGATAATCGTCGTGGATATCCACCATAAGATGATACTCAGCTGCCTTGCGCACGGCGGCCATCAGCCAGGTATTGTCTTTTTGCGTTCCTACATTTACAAAGCCGAATTTTACCCCTTTTATTCCCCAGGACGCATATAAAGGTAAAAGCGTATCCAATTGTTTCTCCAATGCTATATGATTTACATACAATATAACGCCGATCCCTTTGCTTTCACCATCATGAATGACTTTTTGCATATCAAGCGGTCCCCTGGAGCGCGCCGGATCAACAGCCACTCTTGTAGCATCGGAAGTATCGCTGTTCTCTGCGCCATACCAGCCTGCATCAAACAAAATATATTGCAGCTTATGCCGGGCCGCGAAGTCAATACATGCCAGCGCGCCCCGTGTGGTAAGCGTTACTTCCCGGATAACCTTCCCGGGCTTGATCCAGTCAGTCTGCTTCAGTTGATCCGGATTATTCAGGTTTAGCAACAGGTAATTATGCGCCAGCAACTTACCCGGCTTACCGGCCGCCATGATATATCGCCATGGAGTAGAAAAAGTTCCCTGCTTTTGCACTTCGCCATCTAATGATGCGCCAAGCGTATAGTTACTTTCCCCGGATCGGATAAATTTCATCCAGGCAAAATTGACCTGTTCAGCTTCTCCTAAAGCAAGCCAGGTTACCGTGTCTTCTCTGATCAATACCGGTCTTTCACAGGCTCCCTTCATGCTGTCAACGGGTGTTTCATAGATCGCTCCCTGAGACGAATGACTGATCCAGGCACGTGCAGGGCCGGGAAAAGAAAACTCTGTCAACTCCTTTGCAATAGTGGTAGTTTGCAGCGAATCTTTTGCTGGTACGGTATAACGAAAAGCCACTCCTTCATTATAGCAGCGAAAGGTAATGATTAAGGAAGGCTCGCCGGTTTTATGGTCGCTCAGGGTAACCACTGCCTGATTATAATGAGCAGGGTATTCATTACGTTCTCCATATAAGGGTTTCCAACTTCCTGAAAAACTGCTGCGTTTTACACCGGCTACCGTCACATCTTCACCCAGTATTTTACCTTCTTTGACAACCAATCCCATCAATGAAGTATCAATAATTTTTCTTTTATCATAATAGACACAATATTGTGCCTGTGCATTCTTTCTTGATAAATAAAATTGAACTTCCAGGTTATGGTTAGGGCTGTCTATCGTTACACCATTTTTCATGCAACTTGTAAACATGGCACATCCTGCCAGGCAAATAAAAAACAGTGGGTGTCTGATACTTATCATTGGTTCTTTATTGGGATATTCATTGTCAGGTAAAGCCTAGGGGCATCCCAAGTTTCTTATATATCTGTACGTGCTACTCTCGCATCATAAGGCTCTTATTATTTAATACATTAAGTGTCATGTTTCGATATATTCACACCATACCACCAGGTCCAGGATTTCCCGTAGCCATAACCATACATGGTCGCTGAAGCCGTAGTAATTGTTTTTGCAACCGTATCAATGTTCTTGATCTTTATCATGTCGTCGGCATAGCCCGCCATAAAGTATCCTGACATCCAGGCATCTTTTTCTTTTGTCCGTTTGTCGATCCTTACAGAATCATGTTTAATAATTCCACTCTGGTTTGTGAAATCTTTATTGCGTGAAATCGATCCTTTATCCAGCATTTTTTCCATTGGGTTCATCCCATGATTCTGCCAAGTTACCTTTTTATTAGTAATAAAATCATTTTTGTTAGTGATAAAATATTGATAATACGCTGCGAATTGCTTCGATCATAAAATTGTTTAATTATCCTTTACTTATTTAACGAGTTAATCCATCTGGCAATTTTTTGTGCATCCGCTTTGGGAACATTAGGCATGGGTGGCATGGGTGTGGCATAATCAGGCCAATGCCCCGGGTTAGGGCTGTGGATTAACCCGATGATCTTATCAAGAGGATACTTTCGTTTAGCCACTTCCGTATAAGGAGGCCCTACATGGCGCTTTACCGGATCATGACAGGACAAACAGGTATATTTTATCAGCAGGGGCTTTACTTCTTTATAGGTTG
>DASULB010000039.1:0-2745 GCA_036278455.1 Chitinophagaceae bacterium
CATTCAAAACGTTGCCGAGCGATCCTATCAGGATAATAAGCTATACCCACCGTCGTTCAGCATCGTGTTGGATCCCGCGCCTCAGCCGGAAGGCACAACCTTTTCTATTATACCGCAGATCGCATTTGCGCACGCGGTGTCCCCGGAAGAAGCGGCGCGGCAGTGGACGGAAACCGCTGGTGCGATCAAGGAGAAACTTTCCACCGGCTCCAGCGTGGAACTTGCGGGCCTGGGATTCCTCAACCTGGATGAAAAGGGACGCATTTCCTTTGCCGCCTCTAATCAATCGCTTTCCTTATATGATGTCCTTCCGATAGAGAATGCTCAAAGGCCCTCCCAAAAAACGGCAGCAGGCGCTTCGGGGACGGCCGGGACGGTGGAAAATGAAGCCGCGGACGCCTCGCCACCCTTCCCTGAGCCAACGCGTCAGAGACAATCAAGATCACGGTGGTGGATCGCAGGCAGCATCATCATCCTTTTGCTGATAGGCTGGTTTACTTACAGAGGGACGGTTCAGCGGAAACGGAAAGCCACCGTGATCAAACATATTCTTAAAAAAGAGTCCGCTACCCGGTCACTCGCCGCTACGGATTCCCTGAAATTACAATCCGATTCGGTTATGCAACATCATGACCTGATGACCGACTCTATTCACTATAAGATTATATTCGCGGTTTATGATCGTAAAGAAAAGGCCTTGCGCCAGTTCCATAAAATGAGAAACTGGGGTCACCCTGTGGTATTGGTTACAAAAGATTCGGCCACCTTTGAATTGGCGTGGCCTTTTACCTCTCTTCGCAGTGACACGGATGTCAATCTAATTAAAATGAAAAAACTTTACGGCGACAAGGTACACATTGAATACGACAGCGACAAATAAGATAAGATGACAGGTGACGATGCATTTATCCGGTGTCCCGCATGCGGCGACACGCAAACATACCCGGTTTTAAAAGCGAAGGATCATACGGTGAGCGGTGAAACCTTCACCGTGTATGAATGCCGGTCATGTGCCCTTCGTTTTACCTCTCCGGTACCGGATGCAGGGCATATCGCTGCCTATTACAAATCTGAAGATTATATATCACATTCCGATACCCGTTCGGGTGTGATCAACAAACTCTATCATGCCGTCCGAAAGCTTTCACTGAAGCAAAAAAAGCAATGGGTAGAACAGGCCACCGGTCTTAAAACGGGCAATCTGCTGGATATCGGATGTGGCACAGGAGCCTTCCTGCATGTAATGAAACAGGCCGGATGGATGACAACAGGCCTTGAACCTGACGCACAGGCGCGAACGATAGCGCAGACAAAATACCAGCTGTCAACGCTCTCCCCCGATGAATTGTACCATTTGCCGGCACAATCTTTTCATGCCATTACCCTATGGCATGTACTCGAACATGTTCATGATCTGCAGGGGTACCTGGAACAAATGCACCGGTTGCTTCATCCCAAGGGAAAGTTATTCGTAGCCGTGCCAAATTACAGTTCCAGGGATGCGAAAAAATATGGCGTTTTCTGGGCGGCCTATGATGTACCCAGACACCTGTATCATTTTACTCCCAAGGCATTTGCAAGCCTTGCCCAAAAGCATGGCCTACATCTCACCGGCCAGCAAGCCATGCCATTTGACGGCTTTTATATTAGTTTGCTGAGTGAAAAATACATGCATGGTAAGACACGTTACCTGCAAGGTTTTCTAACCGGATTACGGTCGTGGACATACGCCCGTAAACATCCTGCCAACGCAAGTTCAATCCTCTATATTCTCCAGCCATAAGGCGTTTGCCTGCCTTAACATCTATTTAACATCCGATAACATTCCGTTAACGAGATAGCTTTTATTCTTTTGTATCTTTGCTTTAGCAACGAACGAAAAGATATTTATTGCACTTAATCATAGCCATAAATTATTTAAAGAAGCTAAAACGCAGCCAAGCCTGCAAATAGCAGAGAGTAGTAATTTTTCAAAGGGTTTAACACAAGAACCCCGCTGTTCCCAGCGGGGTTATTTTTTATGTCTACTAAATGTAAGATCCGCAATCGGCATGTGTGAACATGATATTCCAGCTAAAACTATTTGCCAAACTCAATAAAAAACCGGCCAGGAATTAAGGCTTCACTGGCACACGAAAGAAAGATGTGTTCCACACGAAGCCTTCCCTATTTGTTAGGCCTTTCTGCAAGTCCTATTCAATGCCATTAAGCTTTTCCCAAATTCTCTTATAGTCTGTCCCAGTCATTACGGAATTAGCTGGCCTTACCTTTTCCCATGTATTAGAGTCTAACGAATTCAACCAAGTACTTACCTCATTAGAACTTCGTGAAAAAATAAGATCCCCCACTGATTTACTATATAATTCCCCGACCTTATTTGCAATTCTTCTGGGTATATTACTCTTTCTCATTAACACTGCCCCATCGCTATTTACACCATAGTGTAATAAAGCAGGAAGGTTAGCCATCTTTTTCTTTTCCATGTCGGTCAAGCTACCCCAATCCGCACCGCTATTTGGAATCTTTTGAATTGCAGCCAATCCCCAGGTAGCCGCATTTGCTAAATGAGAATACATTGCTCTTGAACATTTTTCAATTCTCTTTCTTGCATCAGTTTCTTTTAAAAAATATTTATCGGCAATATAGCTAATAGTTTCGCCATTCACCCAATCTATCATCATTTTAGAAATAGCATTTTTATCAAAATGGTTATCTCCACTTGATAATTTCTCCATTGAAGATCTA
>DASULB010000040.1:0-3016 GCA_036278455.1 Chitinophagaceae bacterium
GACCCTCCAAAAATTCGTCGGAGTGGTAAACCTTGCAACGCTATGCGTTAATTTAAAACATTTAAACCTACCGCATATTCGTACAGCTATGGCGGGCTCCTTCGCAATGATTGATTAAGCTTAATTGTTAGGGTACTTAAATGTTGATCGTTTACAAAGGTTTTTTCATGCTATGACGCTGTGCCAGACCGGCCTACAGGTTGAAAGTTTTCACTTTTGATGATATCCCGGATTTATTTTATCAGGAGATATGTCACGCCCGTTCTCCAAAACCCTTCATCACCAGAGTGGCAGCACCAATGAATTCGGCCGCGTGATCACCCAATTTTAAATTCAGTTTCAGGAGACTTTAACAAAAAGCCCCGTACCGGGCTGATCCGGTACGGGGCTTTTCTTAAAGAAAAACTAGTGTTTAGCCCGCCACAAAAGGTACACATCCTGTACCCCGTAATTCTGTGGCCGATTGCACATCCTCCGCATTTGCACCTGGCTGATCCGAAGAACAGTTAATCCTGGAGGGATATTGACACTATCCTTATATTTTCTTTGGCCATTATTTTCTTTTAAGGCTTTTGTTGAGCCCACCAAAGAGGGGTTAACACATTATCGCCGCCTGCGCCCAATAATTGTACAGCCTGCTGGTACCCCTTTGCATTACTGTTATTCAACTCGGAGGGATACTTCATACGCTGTGGCAGATCCTTGATGCTACACTGCATATAGTTAGATGCTGTCAGATTGGGCAAGCTTGGTATTACATCCTGTATGACCACATTTTCAAAGAAAGGCAATCCCAATCTCCGGTGGTCACTCCAGGTTTCCAATGGCAACCAGGGGCCTTGTGCTATAAATTTCTGGGTTAATATTTTAGTCAGCTGATCATTCCTGACGGTCCCATTTTTATAAAGATTATTTACCGGATATTTAACCTGAACTATCCCGGGGATACCCGTAACACCATCTACATAAGTCATAGCATGTGTAGCAGGTGGTTCATTAGTATCATCCCAGTTTACATTGGTTCCATCTGTGTTATAATCCGTCGAAGCCAGATAACCACTCAGGTACTGCGATACACCCCAATACTCAAAGCTTGCTGCGATACCCTTTTCATATGCATCTTTTCCGGTAATGGGTGTTGACCATCCTCTTACTGCGGCTTCCGCCAGCAGGAAATAAGTCTCCCACGGTCCAAAAAATACCCTTTTCGCAGTTTGCTGCCTAAATGAATTAACCAGGCTTGGCACAAAACCATTGGCTGCGCCGATAGTGATCAGCCCATTGATGCTCGCCATCGTTGCCCAATTACCATCCTGTATCGGGTTCCAGGTAAACTTAGCATTTATAGAGTCAACCTTTTTAGTGGAATTGTTGGGATCATAAAGATATCCTTTCGTATCTGTGTTTACCCAGCCTGCGCTCGGATAGGTAGGGCTGTTTATATTTCCCGGAATATAGAACATCTTGTACATCCGTGGATCTATCGTTGCATGAAGCCCATTATACCAGTAGCCTGCCACAGGATTATTGGTCATGGTAGAGAAGTAGTCCTTAAATCTCTGACCCACATAAGTATTTGGTTTAATATTGGCCATCGCCTGCTGCACATCAGTGGAACCTGTTATGATACCGGGCAATTGATCTTTTGTCTTAATGCCTCCCAGGTTTACCGTCAGGTTATTTAATGTAGCACTGATGGGCAACAAATACCAGCTTCTTGAATATACGCCTGAAAGATCATCCCAGCCTGGTTTTTCCTGAATCTGGAAGATCTGATCCTGGTCTTCCAGTAACGGTTTGGTATCGGCATCCTCAAACTCAGTTTTAGCCTTTTGCGGATCTACTTCTGACAAACGCATAGCCAGGCGCAGGCGCAGGGAATTGGCATATCGTTGCCATTTAGAATAATCAAAGCCGAAAGCAGGATCTTGATTTGCAATATCAGGGCTGGCAGTGCTGAAATCAAGCTTTGCACTTGCATCTTTTAATTCGTCGAGCATATAATAATATACATCTTTTACACTCGAAAAATCCGGATTTGTCCCCTGAAAGCCCTTCACAGGTATAGGTCCAAAACAATCACTCATTTCACTCATCAGGTAAGCCCTCCAAATGCGTGCTACCTGAAGGAGATTATTGGTATATAGTTTGGCATCACCTGATCCAATTTGTTGTTGGGCTACCTCAACAGCAGTGTTAATGTAATTTAAGGCCTGTGAAATATTATTATAATATTCGGTGAGCCATTCATCATTATAACCTCCCTGGGAAAAAGTAGCACCATCAGCATCAGCGACCTGGCGGCCGGCAGCAGCCCAGTATAAAATGAACGCTCTCTCTGACACCCCCGGATTTTGCTGGGCGTGTATAATGGAATTATCAATGAAATATTCTACCTGAACCTGATCACCGCTTGCGGCCGTCGGGTTTGTATTAATCTCATCAAATTTGCTACATCCCCCCAATACAATACCAGCCAGGGCCAACAACCATGATGTTTTTAATATATTTTTCATAATTTAATAATTTAGTTAAGTTAGAAACCTAAGTTAATGGCAATATAAAACGTCCTGATAGTAGGAGAACTGCCATCTTCAAAACCGACTGCATTCGTACCGGTAGCATACGAACTTTCAGGATCCAGCCCATGCATGTGACTGGAAAGCATCAGTACATTGTTGCATGACAACGATATCGACGCTTTCTGAAAAGGAGTGCCTGTCAGAAGCCTGTTTGGGAATGTATAGCTGAGTTGTATGTTGCGAATACGCACATTAGAGGCGTTGTAAAGATTAGCTTCCGTAATACCGGTATTACTATTGCCTACCCCCGATGCCACTACACCCCAATACTTCTGGGGTGATACAACCTGTGTGTTAGGTTTAAACCCGCCATTTCCGTCGGGCACCACGCCTGCTACAAGAAAAGAGTCCCTGGCACCGTTAACAACGGTCATAGCTGCTGTACCATACGCTTCCATGCGATCCAAAGTAGCGGAGTACATTTTACCACCAAA
>DASULB010000041.1:0-6745 GCA_036278455.1 Chitinophagaceae bacterium
AGTCAAATTTGCGCTATTTATGAAATGTGCTGCGAGCGGCAGGTAGGTGGAAATATTTTGAAGTCAATCGGGCACGATCAGTATGATTGTGCCGGGATGATTGTTGCATGATCACTTCTTATCAACCAATATGGATGTGATCTTATTGAGTTGCTTTACTTTTTCGGAGAAATTCCCTTTTAGTTTCATGCGAATCTCACTGAGGTTGGATAGTACTGCGTCCATCTCATCGGGGATCATTTCGGTGAGCACTTCCCTGATGCGTTTGGCAACAGTGGGGGATTTACCATTGGTGGATATGGCGATTTTAATATTCCCCTTTTGTACGATGGAGCCAAGATAGAAATCGCAGAGGTCCGGTGTATCCGCTACGTTTACCAGCACCCGCATGGATTTGGCGGTATCCCGAATGCGCTTATTTTCTACCGCATCATTGGTCGCGATAATGGCGAGATCCATGCCATAGAGATCACAGCTGGAAAAATCACGTTCAGCAAGCCTGACATTGGACGCGTGCTCCGCGACTGTCTTAATTTCAGGAAGAATGTGGCGTGCGACCAGCATCACCTGCGCGTCAGCGGCATTGTTCAGAAGCGCATTGAGCTTCTCCAGGCCTACGGTGCCACCACCCACAACCAATGTATGGAGATGATCGATCTTCACAAAAACAGGAAACAAAGTATTTTTTTCTTCTGTTGGGAACATCAGGCGAAGATATTTCTGCAAACCGATCGGAATAAAAGAAGCGGATCACTTATGAAAGGCTATTGCTCTCCTTTTCTGGTAGCCGTTATACCAACTCAGGCTGCAGCGTATGGATAAACTGCGCGCCGAATGAACGAAGGGCAGCGTCACGCTGCTCCTTATCAAGATGCAACTTGACAGCTTCCCCCACGAGAATAAGCGCGGGTCCGTGAATGGAGGTCTCCTTGACCCTTGATTCGATATCTTCCACCGTACCGGTAATGAATTGTTCACCAGGGAGGCTGCCGTTGACGATGATGGCGACAGGCAGCTGTGCCTTTCCCGCTTCACGGTATATTTCCATGATCTCCCGAAGTTTTCCGAGGCCCATGAGAATCACGGCGGTGGCATCGGTTTGAGCGGCTAAACAGATGTCCTGGGAAACCTTTCTTTCTGAGGTGGTACCGGTAAGTACCCAGAAACTTTCGTTCAGTCCCCGGGTCGTCAATGGAATCTTCTTCATGGCGGGTAGGGCAGTGGCACTCGTAACACCAGGCACCACTACTGTTTCTATATCAAAGCTTTCAGCGTAAGCCAGCTCTTCATAACCCCTTCCGAACACGAAAGGATCACCTCCTTTTAACCGCACCACCTGTCCGTAGCTAAGCGCGTAAC
Organism: Chitinophagaceae bacterium; assembly: GCA_036278455.1. GTDB lineage: Bacteria > Bacteroidota > Bacteroidia > Chitinophagales > Chitinophagaceae > FW021-bin31. The sequence goes on from DASULB010000041.1 coordinate 1,360, forward strand.
GAACGATCATTTCATTGATCTCATCCTGGGAATAAGAATGCAGTCCTGAACGTTTTCCCACAAAGCGTTTGATTACCTGCGGGGAAGCGTATTCAAAAATGCGGTGATCTATCAGGGCGTCGTAGAGGATAACGGTTGCCTCACGCAGCGCCTTGGCGCCCTTTACGGTAATCAGTTCCGGATCACCTGGTCCTGCGCCCACTAAAGTTAATCGTGGCTTTCTTTCTTTATCTGGAAATATGGTTGACATCTCTTTGTTTTTATATTTTTAATGATCAGGCGACCGCAATTTCTGCCTCGCGGTAAGCCGTAGCGTTTTCCAGGAAGTCCCTGGCCGATGAAATATACGCGTCGGCAAAGGGTTCTTCCGGTTCGTGCTGGTTAATGCGCAGTACGTATTCCTTAAACCCTCTTGGGAAGGAGAACGCATTTTCTTCGCCGTAATGCAAGTCGAAATCGTTCAGAATACCAAGATGGGTGTTACACTTGACATCCTTATCCAGCAATAACGCCTTGGCGGTATGAATGAAGGCGGAATAGGCGTGATAGATGGCATCCGCGTACCGGGATTCCCCGAGGGACTCGGCCGCGAAATCCAGTTTCTCCCTGGCGTCTGTCAGCAGGGCCCCTACAAGGTCGATGACTACGCTGGCGCACTCTCCCGTGCCGATGGCGGGTACGAACTGCACTTCTCTTCCCCAGTCAATGAAATCCTCGTCCTGCACATTTTCCAGGTCAACAAGGGGCTTTAATAAGGAATAGAAATATTTATTTCCCATACGGTCATAATAATCATTGAAAAGTTCCCCTTCTATGCTCCCTGCGGCGTAATCTTCCAGAATGGCCCTGAGTACATCGGGTCCGCGTTTACTGGGTATCTTAATGACCTTGTCCGCGGTACGTCCTTTCCCGTCGCCCAGGATGCCTCCCCCGAGCAATACCTGCAAGGCGGGTAGCACCCGCTTGCCGCTGCGCATGGAACTTCCATGAAAACCGATCTGAGCGATACCATGCTGGCCGCAGGAATTCATGCAACCGCTTATCTTGATATGGATGTCATTATTGTAAATTAAATCAGCGAACTCATTGGCAATCACATCTTCCAGCGCTGCAGCGATGCCTGTGCTGCTGGATATCCCCAGGTTACAGGTATCTGTTCCGGGACATGCGGTGATATCGGCCGTGCTGTCGAAACCGGCTTTGTCCAGTTGTTCTTCCTCCAGCACGCTAAAGACGTAAGGCAGGTGCTCTTCGCGGATGAACCGGAGCAGGAACCCCTGGTTGGGGGTTACCCTTACATCATCTGCGATCACCGGCCGGAGTTTTTCGATCAGCCTTCTGGAAACAACGGAGCCTATATCGCCCAGCGGTACGCGGATGGCGGCGGCGTAATAACCGCTTTGTTTCTGTGAAAATACGTTGGTGGCCTTCCATCTTTCGTAACCAACAGGGTTTTTAACCTGGTAGTCCGGCAGCACCGGGTTTTCCGCCGGAAGTTGCGTTTCCTCTGCAGGCAAAGGTATTTTGTAATGCTTATTCTTTAAAGATTTCCATTCCTCCTGGACCAGCTTGGTGAATTCTTCGATGCCCAGCTTGGCAAGCAGGTACTTCATGCGTGCTTTCATCCGGTTCGTCCTTTCCCCCTGGCGGTCAAATACCCGAATAACCGCTTCGATATAAGGGAAAACTAAGTCTTCTTCCAGAAAGTCAAAGACTTCCTGGGAAAGATATGGCTGCGCTCCTAATCCGCCACCGATGACCACCTTAAAGCCGCGTACCGGCTTGCCGTCCACTTCGCGGATTTTTGGGATCAGTCCCACATCGTGGATGAAACTCCAGGCAGTATCCTTATCGCTCGAGGAAAAAGCGATCTTGAATTTCCGGCCCATATCCTGACAGATTGGGTTACGGACAAAATATTCAAAGGCGGCCTGTGCGTATGGTGTGATGTCAAACGGCTCATCGGGATCTATGCCTGCAAAGGAGGAGCCTGTAATGTTACGGACCGTATTACCGCAAGCCTCCCGGATCGTAATGCCATCTTCGGCCAGTTTCGCCCAGAGTTCCGGTGTTTTGTCGAGGCTTACGTAATGCAATTGAATATCCTGACGGGTGGTGAGATGCAGGTTGCCCGTAGCATATTCATCGGAAATATCGGTGATGCGTTTCCATTGTGCAAGTTTCAGCCGGCCATGAGGCAATTTGATGCGGATCATTTGCACTCCCTTCTGCCGCTGGCCGTAGATGCCGCGCGCCAAACGCAGGCTTTTGAAGTATTGCTCGGGCATGGTGCCGTCCTGAAATAACTTGATCTTCCGGTCCAATTCCAGGATTTCCTTATTAATAACCGGATTTTCTAATTCAGTGCGAAAACTTAGCATGGCATTTATTGTTTTATCGGTTTAGATACGAAAAAAAGCCTCTACTGGGATAAACAGGAAAGGCTTTGAATATGGTCATCAAGACTTATTTATATTCGTAAAATGCCTATCCTGCCGGTGTAAACTGATTACAACAGCAAGAAAGGGACATTCGCCGGATAAAAAAATCATTAGTCATATAGTCTATAGAATTAATAGGGTTATGCAAAAGTATGACAGAATTTTATTTCTCCAAAGAAAATATGGAAAAATTAAAAAAATTAATTTTGCAGCCTAAAATTATACAATGTTAAATACGGTCATTTTTGACATGGACGGGCTTTTAATCGACAGTGAACCTCTCTGGGGAGAAGCCATGGGAGAGGTTTTTGCCCAGATGGGCATCCATTTGACCCCCGAACACTACCAGCATACCACAGGATTGCGTACCAGCGAGGTCGTGGATTACTGGTACCACCATTTTAAATGGCAGGATAAGGCACCCGGATTGGTGACCGGGGAGATCATTGAGAAGGTGACAGAGAAAATACTGGGGCGTGGGGCCGCCATGGACGGGCTTGATTACATTCTGGGTTTTTTCAGTGCGCATGATTTCAAGATAGGCCTGGCTTCCTCTTCGCCAATGGGGCTCATCCGCAGTGTGCTGGAACATCTTCACATTCGCCGGTACTTCCAGGCGGTATATTCCGCAGAGTTTGAAACGCACGGGAAGCCACATCCGGCGGTATACCTCGCCTGCGCGGAGGAATTGAACAGTTATCCGATGGAATGCATTGTTTTTGAAGATTCCATCACGGGCCTGATAGCCGCCAAGGCGGCGAGGATGAAGACAGTCGTGGTACCCGAGGCGCACCGGCGGGGTGATCCGCGCTATGTCCTGGCCGATATGCAGCTCAATTCACTCAGTGAATTCAATGAAAACAGTATCAAGCTCCTGGAAGGAGGAAAATAACCGCCTTCCGCTGTGCCACAGGGCTTTTATGGTATGTATTGGGGTAATAAATCTGGAACGATGTTCCACAAACCTACGGATCCGGGCTGCATCCTGTCTTCCCGACTAATAAAGGGTTCAAACGAATCCAATAGGTCGTAAATATCAGTATTTACGGGCTTTTTTATTTTTTTCGATATCAATTATAGCATCAATTCGCAAAGTTCTCGTGAGTAAATCCGTGGTAACTACTCAAGACACCCAAATAAATAAGTTATAGCTCTTTGTGCCAATCACAGGAACGGGCAATACATAAATGTCACCATATATTGTTTTTGAGAATGGCTAGTCGAATTTATGCAGGCAATCATGGACATTTTGGAACATGGCAATCCTCCTTGCGCCGTCTTCTCCTTTAATCGGAGAAAACTAACTGTGTAGAGGTCTCTAAATATACGGAGCAACGCCACAAACCTTAGCCAGGTGGGTGCATAAGATCAACCAAGAAGAGAAATTGTATATTTTTGTATTGTGCGACCAGCAGAAACCTGTTCGTCCTGTTCGTAACACAAGCCTTTCTGAGAAACGAAAAAGCTCACGCTCACCTTACGAAACAAACCTGCAAGGTATGGAATACCATCGGATACCTGGAATGGAAAGGCATTGAAAGAATATTTGAGCAAAAAATATAATATAGACTTTAAGCTACGCCAATACCAAAGAATATTGCAGACGATGGGTTATGCTAGTAAAAGTGGCCGACCTTGGCCAAACAAGGACGGGTCCTGAGTAGTTACCAATTCCGTTCCATTTTGGGAACGCCGGGAAGTAACAGGATAGCCATTTAACCAATTGATATTAAATATTTTATTTTGGGAAGACGGAACAACATTATGAGGAACAAAAACGGAACGAAATACCGCAAATGTCATTGCATAGCATTCAGGCTGTTGTCGGCTGTCTTTTTACAGAAATTCTGGCAAGAAGTTGAATACCCGGCTGGAGTCCTAGAAGAGGCTTGCTGACGCCATCGACGTAACTCATACGGATGCTTTGCTACGGTTTGCGATTTTTTTTTAGCAGGACAATACATGAATGGGTATCGGATGCTGCCTGGTTCAGCGGCATGGGATACTGGAGTATGCAATACCTTTTGGATAGGTGATCCGTTTCATAAACCGAGGCAATTTAATAGCCCGATTGCTAAAACTTCGCAGCTTATAAAAACCTTTTGAGATATGCCCTGCTTTGGAGTGCAGGGAGCAAGATGTACCGTTGTCTAACAAAGGATATTGCCCTGTCTCCAAAGTCGGTGGGATAATCGTAAAAAGGCACGCAACTCGGCCTTTTTGTATAAAAAAAATGAATTAAAATGGAAACAAGAAGAGAAAATAACCGGCGAGGAATACGGATATGCATTCTCCTTACCTGAAGGGAATACGAACGATTGAAGTGCCGGCAGCAAGAAACCTAGCGACCGAAAGTTAAGTGACTTGACCCGGAAAATGTTGTTGGGGAAGCCTGTCCGGGTATTCACGTGGAACCGTTCCCTCAATTTATTCATGGAGGTAAGGAACGCATCCATCAACTGGCAGAAAAATGGTTGCTAGATTCATAAGCGGCAAATCAATCGTCTTTCGCATAAAAAGAAACGCCTGAAGGGATAAAGCGGATCGAAGTAGATAATTTCCAGATAAACGCCTAATTCTTTATCTGCCTTTCTGGTTTTGAGCGCTACCTGCGACACAGCAGCAATGGAAGCCAACGCTTCGCCCCGGAAGCCCATCGTACGGATATGGAACAGATCCTCAATCTGGTTTATTTTTGAGGTAGCATGCCGCTCGAAACTTAAACGCGCATCTGTTTCGCTCATGCCGCAGCCGTTGTCTATTATCTGCACTAATTCCTTTCCGGCATCTTTAATGATGAGTTGAATATGGCTGGTGCGGGAATCCACTGCATTTTCCAATAATTCTTTAATGGCAGAAGCTGGCCGCTGGATTATTTCTCCTGCGGCTGGTTAGCAATGTGATCGGGCAAAAGTTGTATAATATCAGGCACGTTATCTTCTTTT
>DASULB010000042.1:0-7586 GCA_036278455.1 Chitinophagaceae bacterium
AGGATCGCTCGGCAACGTTTTGAATGATGTATAGCAAACCGATACCCGGCAATGAACAGCGCCCGTATTGCTGCAGGACATCGCTTATTTCTTGAGCGTAAGTTTGCAAATCTTAGAATTTTATCATGATACCACCCAGCACATTCAGGCCCAATGAAGGATAATTGTGCCAGCGTTCATAATGGCTATTGAATAAATTATTGCCGTTGAGCCATACGCTGAACTGGTTATTGATCTGATAACTGGCCCCGGCATTCAAGTCAAACGCGCCTTTGGTTTTATGGGCGTTGCCCAGTGCGTCCGGATAATGACTGCCGCTTAATGCATAGAGGTCTGCTGTCAATCGAAACTTCTCCGCGAAAATATATTGCCCGGACAGTTCGGCGGTAAACGGACGTAACCCCCATGGCTCTTTTTCGGTTGTCTCTTTAAAATAATTGAACCAGTCGCCGGTCAGTTTTATCTGAAACCTTTCTTCATTAATATAACCTATCTCAGCATGTAATTGATAGGCCTTCAGATCTTCTTCGTTTACAGTATTGAACGTATTCCCATATAGCAAATCATTTACAAATAACGGATGATTCCAGTATTCCACGAACGCGAATTTGGTGTTGTAAGTAAAATGACTGTTTATCGTGCCCTTTATACCTGTATATTTTTCCTCGATCCGCGTGTTGAGCGGGGCTGTATAATTGCCCAGGAAGGGATTTTTCTCCGCCAGTGCCTGATAGCTGTTCTTATGAAAATAGGAAACCCATCCGCTGCTGAGGATCAGTTTATCCTTAATAAGGTCCGTTTCATTGACGATATCAGGAAGCAGGTAGAACTTGTTATTGGTCCAGGTGGGATTAATGCCCGCGTGTAACATAAAATGCGGTTTGGATATTTCTACAGCCGGGTGGATGGCCATCAGGTTATTGTTGTATTCCTGGCTGTCGTCCCTGTAGGTGGAGAAATCCCCCACAAAATCCGCTACGATGGAGATATCCTTGAATAATTCCTTCTGGGCCGGGACGAAGAGCCTGAAGGTGGATTCTTTCCTGCCATGAATGTCCGAAAAGCTCGTCAGTTTCAGGTCGGGCTGGTAATTAAGCTTTAGGGAGTTTTCTGTGGTATTGCTGAGCCCTATATTGGCGGTGATGGTATTATAGGCCTGCTTTACCTGGTCCTTCCCCAGCCTGGTGGTATCATGGTCATAGCCGTAATACCGGATGCCATGGCGGTCATAAGATACCTGGCCATGAAACTCATGGGTGCCGCCGAAATACTGCCCGTGCACCGCGACATGATCCTTGCTGTAGTTCTGGTTGTCGATGTCCCCTTTGGAGGAAATATGATGGAAGTCAAGCCCGTACTGGAAAGGCAGGTTTCTGCCGTTGCTGAGCCCCACCTGGATAAAGGGTGTATTGTAATTACCGAAACCGGCCTTTATAAAATTATTGTACATATCGGCATAACTGGTATCCCTTCCCATGGCCAAAGGCCGCAGCGGCACCGGCCGGTAAGTGAAATTGAGATTTTGGGAGGGAACGCTGTAAACCATGCGGGGGCGGGTGGTGTCCCGGCGTGGAAGGGTCGCCGTCAGGTTCAGTTTGGCAGCGGCCCGCAAAGTAGGCTGATAGATATTGTATATGTCAATGGTTTGCTGCTGCAAGCTGCTGTCCTGCTGCGCTGATGCCGTTTGAAGGCAGGCAGATGACACCACAAGGGTTAAGAGGCTTATTTGAACGAAAAAATGAATGCTGTTTCGCATAATATGTTTTTGAAAAGACGAATGACTGATTGAACAAATTTATTGAACCGTACTGTTCCGGTTCGCTGTACTATCCGGGTTTGCAGTGCTATCCTGGTGGCTTGTATTGATGATCTTGGAATGGGTTTTTTCATCCGCCTCTACTTTGGAAAGGGTGTCTTTTGCCTTATTGACCAGTTCGGGAATCTTGCAATTATCCACGATGCTCTGGAGGGTGGCTTTCGCATTGAAATAGTCGTTGTGTTTCCAGAAGATATTTCCCAGCATAATATAGGCGCTGGCTACCCAGTAATCGTAAGAAGGGGTGTTTTTGATGACATCATAGGCGGCCGTTTCGGCGCCTTTGAGGTTGTTTTGCGCGAAGCGGCATTCGGCGGTATAGTAACGGGCCTCGGCTCCCAGTTCGGACTTGGTAAGCCCGGCTACTGTCTGGTAATTGATGACGGCTGAGTCATAGTTGTTTTGCAACTGTTGGGAACGCCCCAGGTAAAAATGACCGACGATCTGGTCATCCGTGCTGATGTTGGATGCCTGTAGCAGGTCGTATGCGCTGGTACTCACCTGTGGCCAGCTGGATAATTCATAATTACACCGGAGGATGCCCCGGAGTGCGGCGAGCGTATTTTCCTTGCTGGTGGATAATTGGTTGAGCCTGGTAAAGTACCCAAGGGCCTGGCTGTAATCCTTATTCTGGTAAAAGCATATCCGGGCAGCCTGCGAGGCGGAACGTTCACTGAACCCGTTATTGCCCTGGGAAAGCACATAAGCGTAATCGGTCAGCGCCTGGGGGTAATTTTTTTGATTATAAAAGCATTCCGCGCGATAAAAATGGGCTTTCAGGACAAAGCGGCCACTGGGAAATTTGCTCAGGTAACTGCCGAGCTGGGTGATGGCGGCGGCATATTGCCCATTGCCAAAACTCGATTCGCCTGCGGCATAAGTGATAGAGTCCTCTACGGAGGAACTTACCGTGTGACCGGTTGATTTCAGGAAATTCAGATAGGCGTCCGGCTGGCCGCTGTTGACATAAATGCTGCGCAGGCCCTGCAGCGCTTCATCGGCCTGCGGACTGTTGGGAAATTCTTTCACCACCTTTTGGTAGCTTGCAATCGCCTGTGGCTGGTTATTCAGGTTGAAGTAAGCCAATCCCAGTTTGACCAGGGCCTTGGGCGCATTGGGGTTATTCTTTTGGGCCACTACTTTCTGCAGATAGGGGATCGCCTCGTTGTAATTTTCATTTGTCATATAGGTGACGGCGATCTGGTAATCCGCGTCATTGGAAAACGAAGATTTCGGATATTGACGCGATAATTGCTGAAGCAGGGAGACCTTCTGGTTATTGTTGCCATTGACCCCTGAAATGATCCCCTTCTGGTATAAAGCGTAATCGCTTCCCGGCTGTCCGGATGCAATGGCGGCGTTATAGAGTGTTTGGGCCTTGTCATAATCTTTCATCATATAATAGCAGTCGGCGGCGCGAAGCCTGGCATCATTGGCTATCTGTGTCCCCCCTGCGCCGAAGACCTGTTGTGCGGACTGGAACTGATTCAATGCATCGGCGTACTGTTTCTTATCCAGCAGACTGTAACCCAGGTTATAATGAGCGGTTTGTTCATTCGCTTCGCCTAAGGCGGCGGGCGCTCCCGCTCCCAGTGACAGGTATTGGTTGGTCCAGCTGATGGCTTCATCCGCCTTTCCGTTTCTCAGGGCGATCTCTCCCTTCCAGAAGCAGGCCAGTTGTTGTACCTGTTTGTCCAGTGGATACTTTAAGGAAGTGTTCAACAGCTTATCGGCGCCGGCCAGGTCACCGTCGTTGATCAGTTGTACGGCGCGGCCGAAGGTAACCCGCTGATAGGCGCGTTGTACCTCCGGTGTTTTGTTGCCGATATCACCCAGCACCGCGAGCGCGTTTTTGTAATCATTGGTATTGGTGAAAAGTTTCGCCAGCAGTTCCCTTGCTTCTGATCCGTAGCCTGACTGGGGATATTCCGTGATAAATTGTTTTAAGGTGCTCAGCGCGGCATCCTGGTAACCCAGCTCGTAGGAGAGTTTCCCATAGTTGAACCGCGAGATCTCCTGTTGTTTGGGATTGTAATTGGAGCGGGCGCAAAAGGCAAAGGCATTGCGCGCCTCGGCCTTCTGACCTGTTTTCAGGTAACAGTCACCAAGCAGGTACATGGAATTCTGTCCCAGGGAATCTTCCGTTCCACTCAGTTGCTTGAATCCGGCAATGGCTTTTGGAAGATTGTTTGCCTGGTAGTAACAATAAGCTAATTCATAGACATCCTCTTTTTGAAGTGCGTCGGTATTTTGTTCATAGGCTTCCAGGTATGGCAACGCCTTGGCATAATCCTTTTGTTCAAAATAGGTTTGCCCCACAAGGTGTTTCAGATCATTATTGTAATATAGTTTGCCGGAGGTCAGATAGGGCTGGGCGTATGCCAGCAACTTGTCATCCTGGTTCTGATAATAATAGATCTCGGCGATATAATAAGGTACGATGGCGTCGTATTTGGGTTCCTTTACCACGCGCTGGAAACTGGTGAGGGCGTCCTTGTAATTTTTGTCGTAATAAGCAATAAAACCATAGTAGTAGTTAGCGGGAATGAAATATTGATTGTGGATGTCTTTGATCGCCTTGAACAGGGGTTGCGCCTTGTTGAATTCCTTCAGGTTAAAATAGCAATAGGCCAATTCAAATTTAGCGGTGGCGATTTCGTCATTGGACAGGTTATCAATGCCGGCCTGTTCGTAATAGGGAATGGCCTCCTTGAGTTTATTCTGGCGGAAATAGAAACGCGCGAGCTGGTATGCGGTCAGTTCGCGCCGGGTACCGTTATCCGCCAGGGTTAGATATTTTTTGGCAAGTTCCTCGGCATCGGGTTGCCCCAGTTGCAATGCGCAGATATTGTAATAATAGTGTGCATCCTGCAATATCAATTGATGGTCAGGCGCTTTAAAGTAACCGATGTCTTCAATGGTTTTGCGGAACCTGGGCTGTGCCTCCGCGTATAACCCCTTTTGATACAATGCGCGGGCCTCTTTGTAATTCCCGCTTGGGTCGTTGTATACTGCTGTTTGCTGGGAAAAAGCGCAAAGAGGGAATGCGATGAAGCCGACCCAGGCGATGAGCCCGATAAAAACCCGGCCCATCGATTGTTCGAAAGGCCTGTAACATGTAATGCGGCTTAATATATTTTTTATCTTCATGAATCGCTTGCTTTAAGAGATGTAACGCTTAAGCTTTTTTTTTATTTCAGGCCCAGGCGTGCTTTTCCTTCGATGTGGACAAAGATAACAGATTCTTGTTTTTATTCCGAGCGGACAGCCGCCGGTGCAATATTTCTTTGCCTGGATCAGGAAGGATGATTATTTTCGCGGGCAAAAAGAGGGATTATGGCAAGATTCACTTCCACCAGGTACACCCATGGCGGCGTACAATTCAGTCTTCTGGTACTGCGTGTAGGGCTGGGCCTGATGATGCTTACCCATGGCTGGCCCAAGTTGATGCATTTCAGCAGAATGTCGCACGGATTTTCCGACCCGTTGCACCTGACCAGCGAAATTTCACTGGCGTTGGTGGTATTCGCCGAAGTGTTTTGTGCGGTATTATTGATTTTAGGCTTCTATACCAGGGCTTTTGTCATTCCGTTGCTCATAGAGATGGGGGTCATTATTTTCATGATTCATCAGGCCGACGGCTTTGGAAGACAGGAGTTGGCCGTACATTTTTTCCTGGGCTTCCTGGTGATACTGATCCTGGGACCCGGAAAGATTTCTCTTGACGGTTTGATTTCCGGTAAATAGGCCGGGAATAAATTTTAACAAAATCCTAACAACATGTTTAGCACCACTACGCAGATCCGGGTACGCTATGGTGAAACGGACCAGATGGGATTTTTATATTATGGTAATTACGCCTTGTATTATGAAGTGGGGCGTACCGACATGGTCCGGGCGCTGGGATTGAATTACCGTGAGATGGAGGAGACGGGGATCATCATGCCGGTGGTGGAATTGAAAAGTAAATATATAAGACCGGCTCTTTATGATGATCTGATCACCGTCAACACGATCCTGAAAGAGTGGCCTGAAAATCATAAGATCATTTTCCATTCCGAGTTATATAACGAACGGGCGGAATTGTTGAATATCGGAACAACGACCCTGGTCTTTTTAGAGGCGAAGACACGGCAGAAATTGCCCATGCCATCGCTGTTAGCCGAAAAGCTGAAACCATATTTTACTTAACGGGTCCCACCCGTTCGGCCGATCCCGCCGTCTTTTGCAGTTGACCGCCACTGGTGGCGGGGGCGGGGACTACCGGGGGCAGGGGCTATTTTTTCAACCCATCCAGCAAAAGAAACATTTTTTGCTGCACCTGCGAAGTTGATCCGTGGTAGTTATTGACAATAAAGGAGAAGATCAGGGGCCTTCCTGTGCCGGTTGAAAGATAGCCGGCATAAGAGCAGACATCGTTGATGTGCCCGCTTTTCATGCGTATGCGGTGAATGACGGGAAGGCAATCGTGATAGGTGTTGTACCAGCTTTGTTGACGCACCGCGTAAAGCACCCTGGCCATCGCGTAAGAGGTCACCCGGTTGCCGGGGGAAAGACCGCTGCCGTCAATGATGTTCAGTGCGGCGGGGTCGATTCCTTTTTTGCCCCAGAATCTTTTTTCAATGGCGACACCGGTATCCGTGCACACGGTTTCACCTTCGTGCAACGCGATGGTCTTTACTAATTGCTCCCCGTATAAGTTGATGCTGCGATGCAGGAACCAATGGATGATGCTGTCTAATGAAGGGGAGAGATGATCATCAATCATTTTAGCCGCTGAATTTATTTTTTCACCCTCCATGCTTAACTGTCTGAAGGTGCTCGCCGGCTTTAGAACAGGAACACCTGCTTCCTTCAGGGCGTTTTCCAGCGCGTGTGCGCAGAATAAAGCCGGATCGGGGACCGCCCCCGATACGCTGAAATGCTTATTATCTTCGGGGGCGGTGCCACGGATATAGGCCAGGTGGGTATAAGGCGCAGCATAAATGTAGGTCCGGTCACCGCTTCCCGGCTTTCCTGTCGTGAGTTCATTGATAAAGCGCAGGGAAGAGACAGGCGGATCAATGCCTGTTATTTTAACCGGTGCCCCTGCCTGGTTACCGGGCAGAAGGTGCATGTCATATTGGTTCTCATGCCAGGTAAGGGCAGAGGTGCCTGCGCCATAGTAATTGCCCATATCCTGCCATATCCACCCGTCCGGCGGCATTTGGGTGTCAAACAGGGAGGCGTCGCCCAGTATCCTGCCATTGATTTTGCGGATACCCGCCTGCCGGGCCGCACGAATCCATTCCTGCAATACCACCGCCATTTTGGTAGAACCGTACCGCCAGCTTCCCAACATGGGATCCCCGCTGCCACGGATGATCAGATCGCCGTTCAGGACCCCCTCATTTATGTTCCCGGTATATAAGAGTCTCGTATGGTATTTAAAATCCTGTCCGAGCAAAAAGAACGCGGAGGCGGCCGTTATGGTTTTCTGACACGATGCGGGTGCCAGTCCCACGTCCTTGTTCAGGGAAAAAATAAGCTTGCCGGTCCTGGCATCGAGTATGGTCAGGGAGGTAATGGCATGTGTCATCTGCGCATCGGAGGTAAACCGGGCTGCCGCGTCGCGCGTGCGCTGCTGCAGCGATTGTGCACAAAGATCCGCGGAGAGAATCGTGATCAGAAAAAACAACAAAGCGTTACGGAGCAAGGAGTTCCATCGGGAATTATTTTCCATTTAAAAGTTCTTTATCGGGCTGCGGTATCGGAATGTTTTATTTGAATG
>DASULB010000043.1:0-8440 GCA_036278455.1 Chitinophagaceae bacterium
AGCTTTGGGATTTTCGCGCATTTCATTGATATAACCATGTACCGCTTTGTCAAGCCGATGATTTGTTTCCGGCAGACCGTCCATCTTTACAGCGGGCGGTGTACTCGCGCTAGTCACACGCGGGAAGGGTGACGGTGGGCCGGTCATTTCAGATGCAGTAACGGGTGCCGCCATTACCGTTAAAAATACAAAGCCGGCCAGAAGACAGGAAAGGGCGATCCGCGTGATTTTATTGCTCATTGTCTGGATTAAAATAACGTTGTAAGTTTTCATTTTCCTTCGCGCGCATTTGGTCCATTTCTTTGGGCGATTTATCATGATAGCCACAAAGATGCAACGCTCCGTGAAAAATTACCCGGTGCAACTCATAGTCAAATGCCGCGCCAAACTTTTCAGCGTTTTCCTTTACCCGCTCCGCTGAGATGTATATTTCCGCCGAAACATCCCGCTCAGGTTCTGTCATGTCGAACGTTATAATATCGGTATAAGTATCATGGTGCAGGAATTCACGGTTGATCTTTAGCAAAAACTCATCCGAGCAGAAAACATAGTCAAGCTGCTGGAGCTTGCAGCCTTCCGTTTTGAACAGGGATGAAATGAATCGCTTGAGCCTGCGGCGGTTAGCGAGCGGAATATTGATCTCGTGAAAATAGAAAAAAACAGCCATGGTAATTGTATTGGTATTGCAAAAGTAAGGAATAAGCTTCTTGAACGGTCGACAGGCAGTCATTCTCCCAAATTAATAACAGGCAACCGGGCCAGCGAAAGAAATGTTGAGGGCAGGAGAAGGAACCGCGGCCGATTCCTCAGGCATGGAACGTTTGAACAACTATTGATAAAGTTACAATAATATTTTTATTTGCTCTGCGGGCGCCGGCTTTGGGTAACTAATTTTATAGTTATTAACCATTCCCGGTCTTTTTTGTCAATAACCAGCCGCATTTAATCTTTGGGTAACTCTGCGGGTAATCTTACCTTTGCTGTGTCCTTACCAATGGGGATATAAAAAATGAACACATGATTCGTTTATCTGAACTATCCACTGGCCATAAAGCTGTTATCCGGGAATTTGAACAGCCGGCCTCCCAGGGAGTTCTTCCCGGTTTCATCGGCGGAGATGATATTCATGTCAAATTAATGGAAATGGGCTGTGTACCCGGCGAAACAGTCAGCATTACCAAAATAGCGCCTCTCGGGGACCCCATATCAATCGCCGTGGCAGGCTATAACCTCAGCCTGCGCCGCACCGAAGCCCAATATATCTGGGTGGAAGAAGTCGTGGAAAAGATCAGGCTTTCTTACTAAAGGCCGGGAAAACCAGGGGCCGCTTTCTCCTGGTCAATAATTTCAACCATTTCCGGATTAATCCATAATCCTTTTAGATTTGTTATTTTCGTAGGTACCGGGCAGTTTCGGTACCCTGGAGATGATCAAAACACATGCTTATGTATGGAGGTGGATATATTTTTGACGAGCCCGATAACAAACAACGGGAAACCGAGCAGCAGGATGCCCCGCAGCAACTGGCGTTGTTTGAGGCGCGGATCGGTGAGGGGGAGAAGATTGAGCCCGGTGACTGGATGCCAGCCGAATACCGCCGCCAGCTTATCCGGCTGATTGAACAGCATGCCCATTCAGAAATTATCGGCGCCTTGCCGGAAGGGACCTGGATTACCCGGGCGCCGGGGTTTAAGCGCAAATTGGTGCTCATCGCCAAGGTGCAGGATGAAATAGGCCACGGTCAACTGTTGTATAATGCCGCTGAAACACTTGGCAAAAGCCGTGAAGCGATGATCAACGACCTTTTGAACGGTAAATCCAAGTATTCCAATGTCTTTAATTATCCGGCGGAAACCTGGGCCGATGTAACGGTCATTGGTTTTCTCATCGATGCGGCCGCGATCATTAACCAGGTGGCGAATGCAAGGGGATCCTACGGCCCTTATTGCCGTGCGCTGGAGCGTATCTGTTATGAGGAAAGTTTTCACCTGAAGCAGGGCCATGAAGCCTTTGTCGCGCTGGCCACAGGCACCGCCGCACAAAGAAACATGTTACAGGATGCCCTTAACCGGTGGTGGCAGCCTATTATGCAGTTTTTTGGTCCTCCCGATACCCTTTCAGCGCATAGTGAGAAACTCATGCAATGGAAGGTGAAAATGGCCAGCAATGATGATATGCGGGATCATTTTTTAGACAGTTATGTCCCCAAGGTATGGGAGCTTGGTCTCACGCTCCCTGATCCTGCACTGGGAAAAGACGCGGAGAGCGGGCGGTGGCAATATACCGATCCCGATTGGGATCTTTTTTTCCGGGTGATCAGGGGCGACGGACCCTGTAATCAGGAACGTCTCGCCGTGCGAAGTTGGGCAGAAGAACATGGCAGATGGGTGCGGAAGGCCTTGATGACGCCCGGAGAAAAGAGGCATAGCCCCGTGGCATGAGTATTGTCCGTAATTGTATATCCCCTGTAAACAGGCCACAATCAGCCGGGGAAATGACGGCGGGTTGTAACCATCACATCCAGAGGTTTGGGCGAAAGGCCCCATATCCTGTTATCACCAAAAATAAAAGACATGAACAACTCCCCGGATCCAAGAGTCAGACGATTATCTCTGGAAGAGACAGGACCGGCCATGACCCTCCAGGAAGGGGAGCATTGGAATATTTATGAGGTCTTCAGGCAGGATAAGCGTGGTGCCAGGCACGTCCATGTAGGAGCCTTGCATGCACCTAACGGCTCCATGGCGCTTGTTTTCGCTAAAGAACAATATGGCCGCAGAAAAGATTGTTTTAATCTTTGGGTGGTACGGAGCGCCGATATCCTGGCTTTTGACGATGATCAGGCGGATATGTTCTTCACCAATCGTGAAAAGACCTACAGGGATGCCAGCGGATTCAAAGTGGGGAACAAAATAAATGCATTTAAAAAAAGCAGAAGCGCTGAAGAGCCATGAAATAGAAAGTTTCTTTAGTGATATGAATCAGCAATTTAGTTTGATCAAAAAAGAACTGCGAATCACTTAACATCAAACCGTCACAACGTTTAAAAATTTATGCCTTTGCAAGCTCTTGAAGCGCCGTTACGGAACCTCATCACCAAAATGGCTGATGACGAATTGATCCTGGGCCATCGTAACTCAGCATGGACAGGTCTGGGTCCTATCCTGGAAGAGGACATCGCGTTTTCTTCCATGGCCCAGGATAAGATCGGACATGCCCGGACCCTGTATGAAATCCTGCAGGACAAATTTGGAGAGACAGACCCGGACCATTTTGCTTTTTTGCGGAAGGAAAAGGATTTCAAGTGCTGCCACCTCGTGGAAATGCCTATCGGAGAATATGATTTTAGTCTGATGCGGCATTTTCTGTTTGATTTTGCTGAGACGGTCCGTTACGAAAGCCTGGGCGAATCAACCTTCGAACCATTCAGGCAGCTCAGTGGAAAGATCAGGGGCGAATTAAAATATCATACGCTGCACGCAAGGGAATGGATCCGCCAGTTGGGAACCGGCACCGAAGAAAGTCATATTCGCATGCAAAGAGAACTGGAAAACTGTTTCCCGTTTGCTGCAGGTATTTTTGAACCATTGGGTGGTTTTGAACAGTTGTTGATCGATGAGAAGATCTACTGCGGAGAAAAAACGCTTTATGAGCGGTGGCTGGCCAGGATTCATCCGGTGTTGATCCAGGCATCCCTTGATCTTCCTGATGTGGACAGAGTCCATCCGGTAATTGGTGGACGGCAGGGGTTTCATACCGAATACCTGCAGCCTTTGCTGGATGAAATGAGTGAAGTGTACCGTCTGGATCCCCAGGCTGAATGGTAGGTTTCAGTTGAAACAAAAAGTATGCGTCAACCCTGAATGCGGAACTAATTTTTTAAAACAGCGAGTGAATCAATGAACGGCGCATTCAACTAAAGATCACGTTACAAAGGAACAGGCCGCCTATCTGGAGACGCGTACCGGTGGATAGGTCAACGCCCTTCCCGGAACCCGGTCTGCATCGGTGGAGCGCTCAATGGTCCGCCGGAAGATTGCGGGGATGTTGGGGGATTTTATGATTTACCGGAGACGGTTAAGGACAGAAAAAAGCATGGAACACGACGAAATGTTGGCATGGCTGGGCGGATCATATGACCCGGAATATTTTGGTCTGGAAGCGATCAGCCGAAGATTGTCGGGAAAAAGGCCCTGATAACGAAGCTCCTGCCCGGCCGGCGCAATTGCTGAAATCGATGAATAACAAAAAAACCGGATGAGAAAAGCGGCCGGAATGTCTGTGACCACAAAAGCGTTTTTCAGTGTCATGTTTAAAATAATGATCACCGAAAAGGAAATATACGAAGCCTTATGCCATGTGCATGATCCCGAGATACCGGTATTGAACGTGATGGACCTCGGTATGATCACCGGTGTGGGCGTCACAGGGGATGGCATTTGGGTAAAAATGATCCCCACTTTTGCCGCCTGTCCCGCGGTTGATTTTATCCGGAAAGAGATCAGGGAGGAACTGGAAAAACGTTTATCCGTTTCAGTTAGGGTGGAAAGAGATCCATCAGTGCGATGGAACAGCAACCGTCTTTCTGAGAGGGCGCATGAGAAGCTCCGTCATTTTAAGATCGCACCACCGGAAAAACTAAGCCCTGACGCTGAGGGGAACCACACCTGGCAAATGGAGATGCTGACCGGGGTGGAATGCCCGCATTGCGGGAGCGGCAATACTTACCTGCGTTCGCCTTTTGGCTCCACATTGTGCCGGGCCTTGCATTACTGTAAAGATTGCGGCCATGTATTTGAGCATTTTAAACCCATGGAATGACCCGACTTTAAAAAATGAAACAGGCTTTCCATTATCTGAGTGTTGCCCTGTTCTGATGGGATTCATTTTGCGTGAGGTGTTTTGGCGTTGTAGCATCTGTCAAGGCGCGGGTCATGTGTCTTTCCCGATGAGCAATACCAGAAGGTGTCGCTATTGGGTCAATCCCGCTATGATGTTTACACCCAGCGCGATAATAGTGGCATTGTATCCAAAAGAGATGAGTCCATGCCAAAGGGCCAACCGCCGGATGGGCCTGGCGGAAATATCTACATCCGATACCTGAAAGGTCATCCCCAGGGTAAAGGAGAAATAAGCAAAGTCCACAAAATCGGGATGAGATTCACCATGGAAATCAAGGCCACCGGCCTGGGTATCTTTTTTTATTTTATGGTCCGCGTAATAGAGGTGCGCATACCGGGTGGTAAAAATAGTATGCACCAGGCACCAGGACAACAACATGCATCCGATGGCCACGGGCAACTGCAACGACTTATCCGCCGGGCTGGCCGCCTTGCTGGTCAGGATCAATATCACCGCCAGCATGCTGATACCCGTAGCGATCAAAACAAGCATAAAAATCACCACGCGCGTGTCATCCTGGCGTTGCGCCTGCTTTCGTATCTGGGGTGGGGGCGTACTGTAAAATGTGATCCATATAAGGGTCAAAAGACAAATACTAAAGACGTCCCAGGAAAAGATAATGTGCGGCAGGGTAGTGGATGTTTTAAAAGGGATCAACAGATATACCACCGCCGCGATGATCAGGCTGATCACGAGTTTGTGAACAGCATTCAACCTGTTAAAAAGGTGTCGGTCCCTGGTTGCCATCATTTTAAGTTAATTAAATAAGTACATCCATTTTCGGGAGCCGTTAAAACCTGAACCAGGGGTGAAGCCCCAGGCCCGCACGAAATGGCCACGGAATAGCCAGGATAATGAGAATGAAGGCAACACCGAAATAGACAAGTGACTTGCTGTATTTTGTCTTGTCGGTTTTTGCTTTCTTTACTACTGTTCTGCCAATATGTACGATGATCCACGCCAGGATCATCATGGCGGTATGTTCTACGGTAAAGAACCGCTGGGCAGAGTTGTTCATCACTTCTTTCAGTTGTCCTCCGGTCCAGTTGTGTGCCCAGCCGCCGATAAAATAGAGCAGGATTCCGATCAGAAATTGCAGATCCATGGATATCATGAAAAATAAACTGCTTTTGTTGGCCGAAGCGGTATAGGGTTTGTGCCCGCTTAATCCGCTGATAGCTTTAATGATCGCCCATATGGCCGTAATGAGTACCACCCAGCGGAGCCAGGAATGAAGGATCAACAGGAAATTGCTCATAAGTGTATGTTTTGACAAAAATAAGGGATGTAAGGCAATAAACGTAATCTGGAATTAGGAAATTGAAAATATTGTACTAACTTTGTTAGTTCGGAATACTAATCGCCTTAGCCCCTGTGAAAGTTCCTGAAAAACAGGCCCTGAAACAGAAAAAAATGTAAATACCCATCGGCCCTGGAATCGTCAATAAAGGTAGGTATTTCGTAGGTTTACGGGATCAAAAATGCAAATTGTTTCATTATGGCTCTTATAAACAAAAACCTGAAATACCTTCGTAAGCTGCGTCGATGGACGCAGGAAGAAATGGCAGCGAAACTCGGCATCAAGCGTTCCCTGCTCGGTGCTTATGAAGAGGAACGCGCCGGCCCCCGGACCGAAGTACTGAAACGGCTGAGCGATCTGTTTCATGTCAGCATGGATGAGCTCCTCAGAACGGATATGTCCAAAAATGAGGGCACTTATCTGGAACGCCGCAGGCTCCTCAGAAACGAACCGCGGCAAGTCATCGAGTTCGTGCCGATAAGGGCGGCGGCGGGCTATATGGCTGGTTATAATGACATGGAGTTTATGGAGGAATTGAATACGTTTACATTGCCCATGCTGGGATCCGGTCATTTCAGGGCCTTTGAGATCAACGGCGATTCCATGTTGCCCATCACTTCGGGTTCGGTGATTGTGGGGCACAAGATAGAAGGCTGGGATGATATCAAGCATAACCAGTCTTATGTATTGCTCACCCGTGAGCAGGGGATTGTTTTCAAGCGTATTTTAAAGAATAACCGAAACAAGAACAAACTCACTTTACAATCGGACAACCCGCAATTCGAATCTTATCATGTGCTGCTGGAGGATGTATTGGAGCTGTGGCAGACGGATGCCGTCATCAGCAAACTCGACCAGCATCAGCGAATGAACGTCAATCACCTGGCCGATATGGTGAATAATTTGCAGGAGCAGGTGACGGTCTTAAAAAAGAAGATCAAGTAAGGGCGTTAAACCGGCGGGATGGTGTGAAAAAGTTAACCGTAAAAACAACCCTTCCGGAAAGGTGCTGGCGGGTAAGAGAGACCTGACCAGCGGCTTAGCCCGCCATCTCCGGATTCCAGAACAGCTTTTTGAAGTCCACCACTGTATGGTCTTCCACTTTCACGCCTTCCTGTTCCAGCAATTCCTGCATGAGGGTAGGTGTCGCGAAGTGCTGCCGCCCTGATAATATGCCCAGGCGGTTGACGACACGGTGGGCGGGTACGCCCGGTTTCGCCTTGCCGCTTACACTGAGCGCCCATCCCACCATTCGCGCGGACATGCGGGCACCGGTGGCTTCGGCTACCGCGCCAAAGGTCGTGACCCTGCCGCGCGGCACCTTTCGCACCACCGCGTATACCGCATCAAAAAAAGAATCTTCAGCTTTCTTTTTTGCCGGGCGGGGCCGGGTTGATTTTATTTTTCTTTTTTCCGGGTACATTTTCATGGTTGTATGGGCAATGGCGGCAAGCGTTGCCGCAGCAATACCCCCTTTTCAAATGATAGGCTTTCGTAAAAACCAGGCGTCCGGACAGATCCACGTCATAGTCTTCCTTTTCAATCAGCGGCCGCATGGGAAAGTTGATATCTTAAAGTTAACGGTGGCAATACCGCGGGCAGGCTAAATTGCAGATAGCGTATGGTACGCCCTTTTTCCAGGTGCATCTGTTCATAAAATGTTTTTATGCTCAATATTTCACCGGTATCCCCTTCATATATATCAGGGATATCCCGGTGCAGCTCGCAGTGGTTTTCCTGTATGGATGCCTTCGTAAATGCGTATAGTTCCGGGGAATCCGTCTTTAAATGTATTTTTCCGCCGTCTTGCAATATGCGGTGATACAGGTGTAAAAAACGTGCATGGGTCAGGCGTTTGCCTGCCTTGGACTTGCGCAGAAAGGGATCAGGAAAGGTGATCCAGATCTCCTTTACTTCGCCGGGCTTAAAATATTTTGTCAGTTGGTCGATCTGGGTACGCAAAAAAGCGACGTTATCCATCTGTTCGTCCAGGGCAGTGCGGGCTCCGCGCCAGATCCGGTTTCCTTTTACGTCTACGCCGATGAAGTTTTCCTCCGGGAACATCCTCGCCAGTCCGAGGGTATAATCGCCCTTTCCGCACGCCAGTTCCAGGGTGATGGGACGGTCGTTCCCGAAATGGCGGTTCCATTTGCCCGCGATATCTTCAGGATAAATAAGCACGTTGGAGAATGCCTTGATTTCTTCAAAGCGAATCAGTTTCTTTTGTCCCATGTCCTG
>DASULB010000044.1:0-4983 GCA_036278455.1 Chitinophagaceae bacterium
CGATTTTAATGCGGACAGTAATTGCTATGTGTTACGGGCAGGATTTCCCGAATTCCCCGGCTGTCCCGTAGGAACAGCCTTCTGAATGTTAGCCTATCAAGAAAATCGGACCATTTCTCAAGTGCGTGTGGCTATTTCTAAATGAAACCGTGTGGCGACAACCCATGAGATTATACGCTGGTATCCCTTCAAAATACTCGTGCAATGGGTTTGCGCTTTTGTTATTACCATAGCCGGCCGTTCGGCGTTTGTAATAGTTAGATGTTCTTTTTGTGAACAATATGAGCGCCGCCCCACATTACAGCACAGCTTGAAACTGATCATTCATCAACTGTTCGCTCATCGTGAATAAAGCGAACGGCATCATTTTAGCGGACGAGCCAATTAGTCCTAACGTCCGACAATTCAAATTCTGAATTTGTAAATCAGCTCGGCAACGAAAAGGCAATTAGTATCAAAATTATTGATATTTAATAAATATTTATTGTTTATCAATAATTTCTTATTACCTTTATAGTGTCTTTTTTAAATTAAAAACTTATTATGAAAAGAATTTCGATAATATTTCTTCAGGCAACCATCGTGCTTATCGGTATTGTAGCACTTGTCATTATGATTCGGCTTCCCTTAACCGAGGGGAGAGCTAAGAATTTAGACCTGTTCCGCATTTACGCTGACCCATTCATCTTATATGGTTACGCATCTTCAATCGCTTTTTTTATTGGACTGTATAAGGTGTTCAAATTACTTGGATACATCGGGCAAAATAGAGTATTCTCATCAAACGCTGTTGGGGCTTTAAAGAGCATAAAGTATTGTGCAATCGTATTAAGTATTTTAATTGTGATAGCAGGCTTATACATAAGGATATATCATAATAAAGACGACGACCCCGCGGGGTTTCTTGCCATTTGTATCGTGACTACTTTTGTTTCGATCGTAGTTGCAACTGCTGCTGCAATATTTGAAAAAATATTACAGAATGCCATAGATATGAAATCTGAAAATGACTTAACAATTTAAAGCTATGCCAATCCTTGTAAACTTAGACGTGATGATGGCAAAACGAAAAATTTCTCTGAATGAGCTTTCTGAAAGAGTTGATTTGACATTATCTAATCTTTCTATCTTAAAGACTGGAAAGGCGAAAGCAATTCGTTTTAGCACCTTAGATGCAATTTGTAAAGCATTGGACTGTCAGCCAGGTGACATTTTGGAATATGTAAATGACTAAAAGAAGAACAACGAACCGCTAGCAAGGGGGCCTGGCGTCATCAGAAGGAACAACGGTAGAAAAGTGTTTACCAACCAATGCCCTATACCTTCTTTACGACAATTCCATTCCCGATGGCACTCGCTCACCGGCGCTCTTTCCCAAAGTTTAATCCGTACATTTTCAATTCTTTTGGCACAATACTTCCGTAATAAACTGGGTTTGTCACAGATTTACGTCTAAATTGTGACATATCACATTTGGTTATCAGTGCATTAATAGAATGTAGACAAGGGACCTAATCAGAATATCCTCAGGAAGCCCGATAGCTTGTAATACGCCCCTGTCTGACATAGACTGGGCAACTATAGAAATAATAATAAATGAAAGTATGCCTTAAAGTAAATGGGCGATATTGGCGGCTTCTTTGATATTGAGACAATCTTTAGCAGCAGGTCTCTCAGGTCCTCCGGAAAGTATCATTTATCCCCTGGGAAAATGACCCGGTAGCGGGTATCAGCCCCGATCCCCCTTTTGTTTCCAAAGGGCGGTTGCGCAAGGGAAAACAGAAAATACACCGGATACCGGAACGGGAAAGCAGGTCGTAGTCTATCTATAATTGACGTCCGCTTGATATTTGGCCATGTGTGCATAGCATTGCGTGTCGCAGCAAATTTATTTGGACAAAATTATCTTACTTTCGTAGCCATATTGGCCACTATGAACAAATTCGGATTAAAGGACCCCAGGAAAGTGCGCGAGCAGGTATTAGCTTATTTAGCTGCCGAGGATAACGAAGCGTTGCAATATTTTCTTCGTCTAAATGTCATGGTGCTCATCCGTCAGCCGGATGGTTCCAATACGCAACAGGTGGCAGACCTGTATGGTATGAACAGGACCAGGATTGGGAGGTGGGTCACAAAGGTGAACAACAGCAAGGAATCGGATATTACCGTATTGCAGCAGATTGCAAAGCCTGGTAGAAACACCCATATAGATAAAGATTTACTGCAACTTTAAAACAGGTCCTGGTAAAATATCCTAGAAACGTGGGGGGACAGTCAGATCAGAGGACCGGACAGCTTTTATCTGATTATCTGCGAAACAAATATGGAATAGCGTTAAAGCCGCGTATGTGTCAACGCTGGATGCGTAGGTTTGAGCTGGAGAAGGAGCAGCAAAGCAAGGTAAGTTCAGACAAAAAGGATGTTTAAACTGGGCGTAAATATCTTTTCCAGTATTGAATACCGCTTACAACACAACGCCCCGGAGGATAAACCGTAGTTGCTCCGGCGTTATCTGCTTCTCTTTAGCATCACCGGTTGGGTGAAGCAGTTCAAAACTTCCATATTGGAGATCCCCGTAAAAGTGTATCGTTTGTAATCCGGAGGTTCGGATTTTACGCATTGCGCTTCTATGAATATGAGTGATTGAAGGCCTTGCCTGACAGCAGAAGGTGGCCCCGTCGACAGCAAGTCAAAGGAATAGAGAACCAAAGTTTATTATACAATAATGATGAAAATAACCAATAGCACTGAAAACGACATTCCTGAAATCTTTAGGCTATATAAATTGGCCACGGAGTTTCAAAAAATAAAATTCCCCGGGAATCAATGGCCAGAATTTGATAAAACATTAATAACTAAAGAAATTAATGAAAACAGGCAGTTTAAATTACTGATTGAGGGTGAAATTGCCTGCGTTTGGGTAATCGCTTATAGCGACCCGCAAATTTGGAATGAAGACGATGGCCATTCTGCAGTATACATCCATAGAATTGCTACAAACCCAAACTTTAGGGGACGTAATTTTGTAAAGGTAATTGTTGACTGGGCAAAGGAATTTGCGAAAAATAAAAAATATATCAGAATGGATACGTGTGGAGAAAACGAGAGATTAATCCAATATTATAAAAAATGTGGGTTTAATTTTTTGGGTATCAGGAAATTGGAAAATGCTTCGGACTTGCCTTCACACTATCACAATGCGGATGTTTGCTACTTTGAGATAAGCCTGAAATAGACCCGAACTAAATCGGAAAAAATGAAAGGTCCAAAAGGAAAAATGTTGCGATTGCAGGGGCAGGCGGTAGCATGGGAAAGTCGAGCAATGAGATCAACCAAAAACGGAGTATAGGTTCTTTTTGGGTGCAGGCAGGAAAGAACAATTGCAATGACTTAAAATGTAGGGATTTGACCTATTCATTCAAACAAAGCAACGCCCGCGGATCGGTGAATGGTTCACTTACCATATAGAAGACGGAAGATCGCTTCCAAGAATTTTATATGCCTATTTTACGGCTTCTTCCCAGGGCCTTGATGGTTGCAGCGGACAATCAGGTCCGGTCGCTACCTGTCCCGATATTTTCCCATCGGGGTGCGCTTTCCATATTTCGGTGAAGAGTATTTGATTCGGGTCATGGTATGCAATATGAAGCATGTCTTCTTTGATTTTCAGCATTACATATCCGTTATAGCCTAAAGGAGGGTTGTCTTCTCCAGGCTGCCGGCGTGTATCTACTGCTACGAGTCCCGGATATCCTGTGGCGGAGGATGAAGCCCTGATCGACCCTATCTCCACCGGCATGCCGCCATGCCCTATGCACCGACCGTAAGCTGTAACGCCCTTGCCTATCTGCATTTTTTCGTATACCGCTAATTTATGCTCATGCCCCCATATCCAGAGCACAGGACGATCAAGCCCTATCAAGGCTGCCAACTGCTCTGCCGGTACCGGGTATTCATCTTCTCCCTTGAAGGCCGTATAATACTGGTGATGTGTCAATATCAGTAGTCCCCTTTTATCGGCAGGATCATCCAGCTTTACTCTTTCTTTCAGCCACCGGATCATTATTTCATCGAAGTGGCAATCAGGCGCGAAATAGCGGATCAGTTCGAGCACCGGAACGCGCCCGATGGAATGATAGCCGGTATCCAATCCGAGAATGCGCCAGTGATCATTTTCGAGACAAAAGAAGGGCGCCTGCTGTCCGCTGTATTTCCCGGAGCGGTCCCTGATGCCGAGTGTCGGCAGGAGCCTGTCAAAAAAAGCGATGCCTCTTGCATACATTTCATGATTGCCCAGGAGCGCGAAGCTGCCTGTGTTTCCGCGTATCCAGGGCGCGTCCGGATTGAGAAAATTGTCGGCCATTTCAAAAGGAGCGCCTACATAATAGGTATCTCCCAGGTGAATGGTGTAATCGGGAGATTGACCTTTTATTTTGTGCGCCAGCCGAACCGATGCTTCGGTATAGGTGGCCCAGTCGGCTATAATGGCAATGGATATGTGATCGTTTTGATTAGACGGAGAAGAGGTGAGCCGGTAGATGCCGGTTTGCCCATCCGCGTAGGTGGTGTAAGGGTGTTTTTTTCCGAACCGGCTGTCGATATAATAATACATCCAGCTCCACAACCGCTTGGTAAGGAAATCCGTGCATTTATACAGCAGCGGTTTGCCTGCCGATTTTTTCACTTCCGTATGATAGTGGTTCAGCAGCGGACTCCGGGGCATTCCCAGATAATCCTGTTTTTTACGTTCCCGTTGGGTTTTGTCTGGTGAAGGCTGCATAGCTTGATATATTGTTATAAAGGCAGGTCAGGGACAAAGCGCGATGATCTTTTTTACGGCCAGGGAACTCATCGCCATGATGGTCCATTGCGGATTGACCGTAATGCTGGTAGGAAACAGGGAAGCGTCGGTTACAAATACATTCTCCCATCCGTCCACCTGAAAATTTTCATTGACCACCCGTTGCTCTTTGAAGGGAGAGC
>DASULB010000045.1:0-6379 GCA_036278455.1 Chitinophagaceae bacterium
CCCCGATTTTCCGGATAGCCTGTACCCGATCATTCCCAAAGGGACGCCTTTTTATACCCCCTCCGTCCGTCAACCTGTAGCACCCCCGGACAGTTTGTGGCTGCCAGGGGATGTGGCGGTTCATTTCAGGGAAAAAAAGCACGACAAGGATAATGGCAGCAATAACTGGGTCGTCAGCGGCAAGAAAACACAGTCCGGCGCGCCCATTCTTTGCAATGATCCGCATCTGGGACTCAACCTGCCATCCCTGTGGTTTGAAGTACAATTGCATACGCCGGGAATGAACGTCTATGGCGCCTCCCTGCCAGGCGCGCCCGGTGTGATCATCGGGTTTAACAGTTTTATCGCATGGGGCGTCACCAATGCCATGCGTGATGTGAAGGATTATTACGCGATGCGGTTTAAAGACGGTAAACGCAATCAATACTGGTATGACAGCGCCTGGAAAAAATCCTCGATAAAGATTGAAAAGATCGGTATTCGCGGACGTAAGCCTTTTATGGATACGGTCGCCTACACGGTGTGGGGGCCGGTTATTTATGATCCTACATTCCCCGATACGATCACGTCCGACCAATACCTGGCGGTACACTGGGCCGCTGCCGACTCTTCCAACGAGCTAAAAACCTTTTATCTGCTAAACCACGGCCGTAACTTCGATGATTATAAGAATGCACTCAAGTATTTTCAGTGCCCCGCGCAGAACTTTGCCTATGCCGATATTTCCGGAAACATTGCCATGTGGCAACAGGGCAACTTCCCCCTGCGGTACAAGGATTATGGCAAGTTCATCCTTCCCGGCGACAACAGCGCCTACGCCTGGAAGGGAGATATCCCTTTCATGGAAAATCCACATATCCTTGATCCGGAACAAAATTTCCTGTTCTCGGCCAACCAGAACCCGACGGACACTACCTATCCTTACTATTATTTCGGTGATTTCATTCAGTACCGCGCCGGGCGCATATCCCATGTACTGGCCGCAAAGAACAACCTCACCATTAATGATATGATGAAGCTGCAGACCGATTATTATGATCGTTTTGCCGCAGAAGCATTGCCTCTCATGATGCGTTTCCTGGACACGGTACTTCTTAACAATGCGCAACACAGCTATCTGGACAGCCTGCGGCAGTGGCATTACAGGGAAGTGGCATGGAGCATCAATCCCATTCTTTTTTCCTCATGGTGGGACAGTCTTTATGCCGCCATCTGGGATGACGACCTCATGGATTCAGCGCACCTGGCCTTACCGCATCCTACGGATAATACCACCATTGAATGGTTGCTGCGTGATACCAGTATGCCTTATATCGACAACCACCATACGCCGGAAAAAGAGAACCTCTCCGGTCAGGTCACTGCAGCCTTTATCAATTCCATGAAGGCCGTTAAAAAGATCGATACCGGCAAGTCCTTGCAGTGGGGCACCTACAGGGGAACAGACATTATGCACCTGGCCAAAATACCGGCATTCAGCAGCATGCATCTTTTCACCGGGGGAAGCCCCTACGCCGTCAATGCCATTAAGAAAGACCATGGCCCTTCCTGGCGGATGATCGTGCAAATGAGCAATCCGGTGGAAGCCTATGGTGTCTATCCCGGCGGTCAGAGTGGCAATCCCGGCAGCCGTTATTATGATGATTTTATGGGTAACTGGGTAAAGGGGAAATACTATCGCCTGCATTTTCTTACACCGGCAGACAGCAGCAGCCAGGCCGTGAGATACCGTATTGATTTTTATAAATAACAACCGATGAAAGCATTTATTATTTTTTTGGTCATTGGGATCCTGACCTATGTCGTAGGTCTCTATTATCCCTGGTGGAGTTTGGCGGTGGTCGCCTTTGTCGTGACCCTGGTGGTGCCCCAGAGACCTTTTGCGGCCTTTTTAACAGCCTTTCTCTCCGTCTTCGTATTTTGGTTCAGCCTCGCGTTTTTCAAAGACCTGGCCAATGATCATATATTGGCTGACCGCATCTCCAACCTATTCTTAAAAGCGGAATATCCTGCCGTCATCGCCGCCATTGCGGGACTGATCGGGGCTGTCGTTGCGGGATTTGCCGCACTGAGCGCTTCCTATCTCCGTACAAAGAAAAGGGTCCGCAGAGCGCATTTCGACAGAACCTTCGGTTAGAAAGGTATTCTGCCGTTTCGGTATTACCTTTGCGTCCACATTGATCCACATTTATGTACAAAGCCTGCCGTTATCTTGCCAAACTTTTTTTGTTCTGGCTGATCTTTTTCTTTATTAACCGCGTTATTTTCCTGATCGTTCAGATCAGCCAATTAAAGCATTTATCGTTGGCGGAAATCATCAGGTGCTTTTATTACGCCCTGCCGCTGGATGTGTCAGCCGCCTGCTACAGCTGCGCATTCGCTTTTATTGTTTTATGGATCGCCTATCTTGCCGGTCAAAAAATATGGTTAAAGATATTGCAGATCCTGATGGTGACGGTTATCTTCATCCATTGCGCCATCGCGTATGGCGATGCGGCGCTCTATACAGAATGGCATACCAAGTTAAGCTGGAAAGCGCTGGCGCATTTCGCGCATCCATCGGAAGTTTTTAGAAGCGCTTCCTGGGGGCTTACCTTTCTGTTCTTTGGAACAACGATCGTATTGGGACTCATCTTTACCGTGTTCTATAACCGTTTTATTCACCTTCGTGCTTTGCCACCTTCCAGGCTAAAAAAAAGGATCTTCCCCGGCGTCGTTATTTTTCCCATCATCGGGTTTATTATTTTCTCGGGTATCCGTGGTGGTTGGAAACGCTTTCCCATCAGCCTGAGCATCGCTTATTATTCCAGTCACGGCGTCCTGAATGATGCGGCGGTCAATCCCGCGTGGTCACTGATCCATGACGTTCGCCAGGAAGCCCTCGATGTGAACATGAACCCCTATCACTGGATGCCTCCGGCCGTGGCCACCCACATTGTTGACAGCCTGTTTCATTACCGGAAGGATACCACCATTTCGGTGTTGAGGAGTCCCCGTCCCAACATCGTTTTGTTTATTCTTGAAAGCTGGCCACGGGTCGCAGTACAGAAGCCCGACGGCGTGAATGTCACCCCGGTATTCGATTCTCTCATCAGCCAGGGAATCTATTTTGACAGATGCTATGCCACAGGATACGTTTCCGATGAAGGCATTCCCGGTATCCTGAGTGCATTTCCCACTTCGGCGGACGTCTCCGTCCTGACCGAACCCCAGAAAACCATTCACCTGCCTTCGATCAACGAAGTGCTGGATTCTGCAGGATACAACAGTGGATTCATTTATGGCGGACAGCTGGATTTTGGCAACATCAGAAGTTATGTTTTTAATAAGAAATTCGGGGTGATCAAATCCAGCCGGGATTTTCCATTAAACGTTCACCGCGGTGCCCTGGGCATTCCTGACGGCCTCATGGCGGGGTTCACCGCGGAGCTGATAGACAAGGCACCACAACCGTTTTTCTATTGCTGGTACACCCTCAGCACCCATCCCCCTTATGATATCCCGGTAGCCAAATGGATGCAATATGGCGGTACACAAAGACCGTTTATCAATACCATCCATTACGCCGATTCGAGCCTTGGGTTATTTTTCAATAAGATTAAGGATAAGCCCTGGTTCAAAAACACGTTATTCATCTTTGTTTCCGATCACAGTCATGATTCACAATACAATCGTCCCGTTCAGGGAAGTACCCGCAACAGCATTCCTTTATTGTTCTATGGCGATGTGATCAAACCGGAATGGCGAGGCAGAGTCATGCACCAGGTCACTTCCCAGCTGGATATTGCGGCAACCTTACTCGCGCAATTGCAGTTACCCCATCACGCATTTCCTTGGAGCAAGAATGCCTTCAATCCTTATGCCCCGCACTTCGCGGCCATTAACTATCTGACGGGCGCCGGCTTTATTACACCTGAAGGATTTGTATCCCTGGAGGATCAATTCCCGAAGTTCATGATGACCGACCTTACCGATAGCGCCACTATTAAAAAACTAAAACGCCTGAATCAGGCTTATGAGCAGAAGGCCTATCACTACTTCTTAAAATGGTAATCCATCGTGATTAACGATTATGTTAAGCGACGCGAAAACAAAGCCTGCGTTAAAACAACCGTTAACTGTTAAACGGCCCGGACAGGAACATTTTTTACACCCGGCGGGTAATGGGTTCTGCATTAACCGTTTGTACAAATAACCTTCTGTGATCCCGGAATTTCGATTAATTTAGGCGGTACCAAAACATTCGATCACTTTAAACACCAAAATCTTATTTATGAAGAATTCAATTTACCTGCTCATAGCGGCGGCGGTCGTTTCCTGTGGCCTCTATAGTTGCCAATCGGGCAATCACCAGAGCAAAGATGCACTGGATTTCTCGGGAAGGGATACCAGTGTCCGTCCTACACAGAACTTTTTCCAATACGCCAATGGCGATTGGGTAAAAAACACGAAGATCCCTGCCTCAAAAACCGGTTGGGGATCCTTTTACATCGTCAGGGACCATGCGTTGACAAATATGGAAACCATACTGGATTCCTGCCAGGCGCTAAAAAATCCTGCCAAAGGATCTGTTGCACAGCAAATCGGGGACCTGTATGCCTCGGGCATGGACAGCACGGCCATTGAGAAGGCCGGACTAAGCCCCTTAAAAGGGGATTTAGACCGCATCGCCGCCATCAAAAACGCACAAGATGTACTCAATGTCGTAACAGCCTACTACACAAACGGCCAAAGTCTACTGTTCAGGTTCTACGTCTCCCCGGACGACAAAAACAGTAATGTGGAACGCGCTCAATTTCATCAGGGAGGCCTGGGACTACCCAATAGGAATTACTATTTCAAGGATGATTCCACCAGTAAAAGCATCCGGGCAGCCTATCTTCAGTACGTAACGTCCATACTGCACCTCTCGGGTGACAGCGCTCACGCTGCCGATGACGCCGGCGCCGTGATCGCACTGGAGACCAACCTGGCAAAAGCGTCCAAAACACCGGTGGACCTGCGTGATCCGGAATCCAACTATCATCTGCTCTCACTCAGTGACATGGATAAAAAGGCGCCGGCGATCAGCTGGAAGGATTTGGTAAAGAACTTACACATCCAGGTGGATACCCTTTTGGTGGGCCAGCCTGATTTTTATCAGGCTTTATCCGGGCTCTTGGGTAAAACACCTGTCAATGTGTGGCGCAATTATCTGACCTTTCATCTGATCAGCAGCTATGCCGCGTGGCTGAGCAAACCTTTTGCTGAAGCACGCTTTAATTTCTATAATAAGTTGTTAAACGGACAACAGGAGCCTGAAGCCCGCTGGAAACGTGTCTCATCTCTTGTTAACAGTGAACTCGGCGACGCATTGGGCAAACTATACGTGGAGCGCTTTTTCCCGCCAGAGGCTAAGCAGTACATGATGAAGCTGGTCAATAACCTGCAGGATACCTACCGGGAACGCATCAAACAAAACGATTGGATGAGCGACTCCACCAAGTTAAAGGCAGTGGACAAATTAAACGCCTACATTAAGAAAATAGGTTATCCCAATAAATGGAAAGATTATTCTTCCATTGACATCAGTCGTTCTTCACTGATCCGGAATCTGCAAAACATCGGTAAATGGAGTTATAATTATAACATAGATAAGCTGGGGAAGCCCGTGGATAAAACAGAATGGCAGATGACACCCCCGACGGTAAACGCCTATTATAATCCATCCTTCAATGAAATCGTATTTCCTGCTGGCATCCTGCAGCCGCCATTTTATTTCCAACATGCGGACGACGCCGTTAACTATGGCGCCATCGGCGCGGTGATCGGCCATGAAATGACCCATGGATTTGATGACCAGGGAAGCCAATACGACAAGAACGGCAACCTGAAGAACTGGTGGACCAAAGAGGACCGTGAAAAATTCGAGAAACGCGCCAACCAGGTCGTAAGGGAATATAATCAATATACGGTGCTCGACAGTGTACATGTAAACGGCAAATTAACCGAAGGGGAAAATATTGCCGATATTGGCGGGCTGGCCATAGCCTATGCGGCCTTTAAAAATACGCCCGAGGGTAAAAGTGATACCACCATTGACGGAAAAACACCTGATCAGCGCTTTTTCCTGTCATTCGCCCAGATATGGCGCATAAAAGACCGTCCACAGAGATTGCTGTGGCGCATCAACAATGACCCGCATTCACCCGAAATGTATCGTGTAAACGGTCCTACCTCAAACATGACTGCTTTCTATCAGGCCTTTAACGTGAAGCCAGGAGATAAAATGTACCGTCCCGATAGTATACGGGTGCATATCTGGTAGGGGCCGGTTAGGAGCATACAAATCCAGGCATCCGCTAGGCCGCCATCTGCTTTAATCAAAGAAAAGGATTGT
>DASULB010000046.1:0-5283 GCA_036278455.1 Chitinophagaceae bacterium
AAAATTTGACTTTTCTGCAGTTGTTGCCTGAAGCAAGGTTTTACCAGCGATCTTTTTTAAGTTCCATGATTTTATATCACATATACCAGTATTGCCAGCCTTCGCTTTATAATAACGGAATCCTTACGCAGGATCCGGTCCTATTTTTTTTAAGATCATGTTTCGCCTCAGCACTTGGAGCAACCAACTTCAGATTTTAACGAATTATCAGTCCAACAAATCTTGTAGATTTTTGTTGTCCTCAAATACCTTCATAGCATCGGGAGGCAAAGTGGTGGGATTTTTAGATCGCTTTTTCGCATATTATTCAACCGATTTCGGCACCAATTGCTTTCCACGTCCTATTTTGGCAATTTTTTTTCCTCCCATGTACGGTCGATTATAAATGTGTTACCCCTATCCAAATATAGGTTCTTTCTCCCGCAACTTCGTCATTTCTATGGCAAAGCGTCCGTTTGTACCATTGTCTTGGTGTTCTATTCTTGTTATATTTTCTTTTTAACCATTATTGTTTAACGCTTGATGCGTCGGAGAATATCTTCTAGCTTGATCAATCAGTTCCCTTGAAGTTGCATTTTCGGGCTTTATTTAAGGCCTTTCTTTTGCATGGTAAACTTTGGATAAGGTTTTTACTCATGTTCCGGAATGAATACATTTTTTAGACGTCGATGAGTGTACCTATTGGCACGTTTGAATATCGGGGCTGCTATAATTTAAGCTGTTTATCCAAAAAAGCATGCAAATTTATCTTCTTTGATAACTTCCAATAGTTTATTCAAATCAGTGGAACTGGGATTTGGGTCATATAATTTCCATTTCAAATTTCCGCGCATCCAGTATAATTTCCAACATTCTTTGATTTTTGAACTGTAATATCGAATTTTTGCAAAAGGAAGATGCTGTATTTCTTTCGGGTTGTTCCAAACGGGTCGGATTTCATATATTTCAATGGTTTTTCCATCGTATGAATATCCAAAATCAAGTTGTTCCCTAATTTCGGGTTCTTTTGGCTTTAAGGAGTCAACAAACTTTTTTAGGTTGGATTCGTTTATGTCGATCACATCTTGTTTCATGAGGGCTTTTTATATTTTTATTATCAGCGCTTGCAGCTAATGCCTTTGCTTTAACAACAATAGCGACACAAGAAAACTTGCGATTGCCATAAATATCCGCAAGACTTTCATTTTATAAATATACAGAAACTTTTGGATTTGGAGCCGGAGCAGGGAATTTTGAATATCATTGTACCTGCATGGATAAGTCATGGAAAATATTGTCATGCCAGCAAGCAAAGCGTTCCTCTGTTGCACGCCGTATGTCGAATCGGACCAAGCCAGGTCATTTACGTAAACCTTAATTACACGTATTCTGTGAAAGCAGGCCACAACGGCCACGCATCGCGAATAGAAGAAAAGTTGCCAATAGAACCTTGCAAACAAGCTGCCTTATAATAATGGTACGTATAGCAGGGTGTGAGAAAACCGATAGTTAAATAGTCGAAACTTATTTTTTTTGAAAAATAGCTATCAGTTTCGCGGCGGGAATGGCGGGTGTAGTCGGCCCGAACGAACCATGAATGATAAGAAGGATGGCCCCTCGATTATTAATTCAGACAAAAAACGTTAGATTTGCCCTATGACAAATAACTCTGTTATGCCAAATGAAATACATGAAGGGCGCAATGTAAAACGTTTCCGCGAAATGCTGGGCATTAAGCAGGATGCCTTAGCCTTCGAATTAGGCGAAGGCTGGAACCAGAAGCGAATTTCGCTTCTTGAACAGAAAGAAACGATCGAACCCGCGATTCTGCAGCAAGTATCTGCTGCACTAAAAATACCTGTAGAAGCTTTCCAAAATTTTGATGAGGAACAGGCAATTAATATCATCGCTAACACTTTTCATGATAGTGCAGTTGCCAACACTTTTACAGAAAGTTCCCAGGCTAATTTAAACTGCACTTTCAATCCAATTGATAAATTGGTGGAATCATTTGAAGAAATTAAGCGTCTGAATACTGCATTACTTAAGGAAAAGGATGAAAAGATTGAGCTGTTGCAGAGGATGCTTGACAGGGAGAAATGAGTGGGTTTTACGCTTCAATTTATAGAACACCTGCAGATGAAGAAGTATCTATTGTGCCTGCTGCTTTTATCCTTTGGCATACAACCGGTCTACGCACAGAGATCATACAATATCCTGGATTGGAAATCCCACACCACTTTATATCACTATGTTATTCACCAATTGCACCGGCAATATGCCAGTAGGGACAGCGCCCTGGAAAAGTCACTCCAGACCAATACGCTGGCTGACTACCAGGCAGACTGCCGCAAAAGATACTTTAAGCTATTGGGCGGATTTCCGGCCAAAACGCCCCTGCATCCGCAGGTGACGGGAACCGTACAGGAGAAGGGCTACCGCATTGAAAAGGTGGTTTATGAGAGTTTTCCCCATCATCATGTCACGGCTAATCTCTATATACCCGATGGCAGGGGACCCTTTCCGGGCATCTTATTTTTTTGTGGGCACGAAGCCACCGCCAAGGCAACGACCACCTATCAACAGACTTCTATCCTTCTGGCCAAACACGGTTTCGTGGTACTCACCATTGACCCGATTTCTCAAGGAGAGCGGTATCAGTTCACTGGTCCGACCGGTCACCCCCTCACGCGAGGAGGCACTACGGCACACACGCTGCTGGCCTCCGGGTCCAATTTGGTGGGAACCAGTGTGGTGGCCTATCAATTGTGGGATAATGAACGTGGACTGGATTATCTGTGCTCACTAAAAGAAGTGGATACTTCCCGTCTGGGATGCATCGGGAATTCCGGCGGAGGCACACAGGCCGCCTATTTTATCCCGTATGATCCGCGCATTAAGGCAGCAGCGGTATGCAGCTACGTTACCCGGCGGGAAAGGACCCTGGAACTCTTAGGTCCACAGGATGGATGCCAGTGGCTTCCGGGTGAAAGCGGAGCGGGCCTGGATATCAGCGATTACCTGATCATGTTCGCCCCCAAACCGGTCCTGATCCTCGCCGGCAGGTACGGATTTGTGGACTTCAGCGGTACCCGTGACGTGTATGGGGAATTAAAAGAGGTTTACCGGCATTTGCACCAACCTGAAAAGGTTGGTCTTTTCGCCTATGATGACGGCCATGGCATCCAGATACCGAAGCAGGAAGCTGCGGTGAGGTGGTTCTGTCATTGGTTCTTTCATGACAACCGCCCGATCGGGGAAACAGACGTGCATACTTTGCCGGAAGCCGCACTCCAGGTTACAAAAACCGGCCAGGTAAATAGCGCTTTTAAGGATGAGGCGACCATTCAGACACACAACCTTTCTTTAGCGGGTTCATGGAAGCAGCGACGGCGGCAGTTGCTGGAGACGTCTTCGCCGGAAGCCTATCGAAAGATGATCAGAAAAGTACTGGCAATTGGCCCTTCCACTCCAGTGTTAGATACGCAGCAGATGGGTACGCTGCAAAAAGACGGATACCAGTTTCAAAAACTGATCCTGCGACGCAAGGGACAACCTCCCCTGCCCTGCCTCCTGGCATATGCACCCGGCAATCGCAAGGAACAAAAGCTCATGATCCTGTTAAGTGCCAAAGGTAAAAAAAGCGTCCTTCAAAATGACAGCCTGATAAGTGCCTACGCAGCCAGGGGCGATGCCCTTTTAGTGGCCGATCTCAGGGGTATGGGCGAAACCTCTGATGAACCAGCTTTTAATGATAAAAAATATGATAACAGCGAATACCGGGTAGCGATGCTTTCCTTGTTTATCGGGCATCCACTGCCCGGACAGCGCACCGAGGATATTTTTACGTTATTAAACTACTGCAAATCAGATCCGCATTTAAAGTCTTTACCCGTTACGATCCGCGCCTCAGGGGTGGCGGCGGAACCGGCCTTATTAGCCGCTGCGTTGGATACGCGTATTGACGCCCTGCAATTGGTCCACACAGTCCCCTCTTTTTATACCTTGCTGGATCATCCAATGATGCAGGACCAATACGCTTACATCATACCAGATGTACTCCGCTATTTCGATCTTTCCGGGCTCGTAAAATTCGTGGGGAAAAACAGGGTAAAATACCTGGATTAGTCTTTTCAACCAACCCTGTTCCCCATCTTCTGATGCGCTACAGTCTGCTATTTTCCCTTGGGAACGTTGCCGGGAACGATTGCGTAAAAAAATAGTTCTAAACCTTCTCTTTTCGCAAAGCAATATTATAGTTTTGAAATTATTACCGTATCAGATAACGGTACAAAAGGCTATCCTATGCAGAGAGATCTCTCAGATAACCCATTACTTTAACACACATGATCAGTTTCAATTTATACATTTTAAACGGCCTTGTCCTATGAAAAAAATCTCCTTACTTTTTCTTTTACTGTGGATAGCCTGGGGCGCATCTGCGCAAACAAGACAAATAACAGGTATTGTGCGGGATAAATCCTCCGGATCACCGTTGCCGGGCGTAACGGTAAAAGTGACCGGCGGAAGCCAGGGCACCGTAACACATGCTGATGGGAGATTCTCCCTAAGCGTTCCAAGTGAACAAAAAGCGAGTTTGCAATTCAGTTACCTGGGTTATCAGACGCAAACAGCCGCTGTACCGTCTTCTGGTAAGCCTTTGTCCATCCAGCTGGAAGCTGCGATCAATAATATCAATGAGGTGGTCGTCATTGGTTATGGGTCCGTCAGGAAAAGCGACCTGACAGGATCGGTCGTTTCCATTAAAGGCGATGAAGTCACCAAGGTGCCTTCCACCAATGTCATGGAATCATTACAGGGCAAGATTCCCGGAGCGGATATCGTAAAAAGTAACGGATCCTCTAATGCCGGCACCAGCGTGCTCCTGAGAGGGCACCGGTCCATCGCCGGCAGCAATGGACCACTTTATATTGTAGATGGTGCTATTTATTCCCATATTGAAGACCTCAATCCCAATGATGTTCAATCCATAGAAGTGCTGAAAGATGCCTCTTCGACGGCGATCTATGGCTCCCGGGGGGCCAATGGCGTCGTAATCATCACCACCAAAAGCGGTAAAGCCGGAGCGCCCAAAGTATCCTTAAATGTTTATGGCGGGCTTTCAGAGGTCTCGGAATATCCCCACTATATGACGGGCCCTGAATATGTGACCTTTCAACGTCAGTCATACCGAACTGCGGGCACCTGGAACAGCCCCGCTGACGATCCGAAAATCTTTAACGCCGCGGAGCTCAACGACATTAAAAACAATACCTGGACAAATTACCGGGACCTGCTGATTCA
>DASULB010000047.1:0-3319 GCA_036278455.1 Chitinophagaceae bacterium
TACCTTATCATAAAGTTCCGCCGGTTTAACCGGATCGCTGCTCTTGATGGCTAAAATGTTTTCCAGCGCCGCATTGTTTATTTTTAGCCTCCAGAGGCCGGGTTTTGGCTGACTCTGATCGTCGGCCATCGGCGCAGTCTCTCCCACCCCAAAGGAATGAGAAGTCCATATTGCATTGTCAGTACTGTTATACCAGTCTCCGGGGGAAGCGTAAGAAGCCCGAAATAAGCTGGCTACTCCCTGCCGTGCCAGTGAGGATTTCTCATATTCTTTTTTAGCATCCGAAATGATTTTGCTTACCGCATTCATAATATTTTCTTTGTCAGGGTCATCATCTTTTGCAAATGGTATGGATTGGTTTAGAAGTTGGTAAAAATAAATATCATCAAGTGTATTGGCTGTAAACAGAATATTCAATCCGTCATTATCTTCCACCGGAAGGCGGTTGACCAGATCCGAAAATCTTTCTGTTATCAACCCGGGATTATCCTGGCTTATACCCATAAAGTCCCCATCTGAAATAACGGATCCGAATTTATCAAATCTGAACAGCAAAGGACTTTCTGTATCTGTTTGATAAAGACTAATGAAGAAATCATTGATGGGTTTATATATGGAGTCTAGCGTTAAAGCCATGATTTTGCTGGTTTAGATACTTTAGGTTTGAAGCTTGATGTGGTATGTGTTTGATTAAAACCGGCCAAATTGTCTGGAGTAATTTGACCGGTTTGGGATCATGTTCTTTTACCAAGGGCAAAAGTGTAGAGAGAATTATTTTTGTTTAGGCCACTGGTTCTGCAACAGGCGGCGTTTCGACACCATCCGTTTTCTTTTCTTCTTTAGGTGCATCAATTTTTGGGCTTAGCGGTACCAGGTTACTGATCCATCCCATGATCTGGGCGCCTTTCACCTCAAGGCCTTCACCTGTTTTTTCAGCTACCCAGGTTTTGGTGTCTTTACTGTGACTATACTGGCCTCCCAGATGGAAGGGCCCTATTCCGATTCCCCCGCCCCCGCTTACTTTCGTGCTCAATGAATCGAAAGTATTGTGAATATCCGTCGTGGAAATTTTCAGATTTTTGATCACGAACATCTGTTGCGGAATGATGGGAAGCCATGTATCAACGGCCGTATCGGGAAGTATCTGGCCCATTTGGCCGGTGGAAATGGAGCCTTTCGGATAATTACCTACCAAAAACCAGTTGCCCAGGTCAAACAATAGTGCATCCAGCCAGGGACGATTTATTTCCACCAAAGCGTAGCTAAAGTCTATGGTAAGTCCATCCAGCTTCATATCATCATGCTCGGTACGTTTTTCATAGCTTGCATTGGCGTCAAAGCTCCAGAAACCTACCGATATGCTGGTGCTTCCGCTGAAGCTGCTGGATTCGGCATCGGTGGTTGTGGTTTGTTTTTGCCAGTCGTAATGATAAGTGGTCCAACCATCATCAGGAACAATTTCGGCCCAGTTGCTGGGGAATAATTCCGTGTAGGCCGTCGTTACAGGGATAACACCCTGGGTCGCTACCTGATAGGCTTCGAACTTCTTTTTTGCAGCTGCGATCATGTGTGCTGCGGCATCGGTACCCATGGCAGCCAGGTTATCCCTGGCTTCTTCAATGTATTGTTTATTGCCCAGGCTCGTCCATTCATCCCAGGCGTCATTTACATCCTGGATATAGGTCTTACCCAATACACCCCATGTTTGTGCCGTCGCCCGACTGCTCATGGCAACCAGATATTGGGCGGTATAAGCGCGTATGGCATTTTGGTATTTCTTTTCATAATCTTTATACGCTTTGTACTCCTTGGTATCCACATCCATATCAGAACCATCCTCGTCTTTGATGGTTTTTCTTAAGCGCGGCAAATATTTGTCCCGTTGTTTCTTTTGGAACTCCTCCTGTTCGGGTGGCAGTGGCATGACGTTGGCGCCCGTTACGATGATCTCCCAGGCCTGGCTGATGCTTGCGCCTGTTTTGATGGCCTGGTAAATCTCGTTAAACTGGAGCTTTCTGTCAACAAGGGTACAGGTATTGGCCAGATTTTCATATCGCTTGCCAATATCAGAGGTATCCGGAGTACCCGGGTCGGTACCTGCGGGCGGAGGTGGTTCTACCTTGCTGGGAGAAGTCATGTTGGGTTTCCAGGGGTTCTTAAAATCATCAGGATTAACAGGTTCTCCGGATGGCATAAAAGAGGCAACCATTCCTTTCATTCCCTGCGGATTTTGATCGTTTATGCCCAAGGCAAGTCTTCTCATCTCGGCGAGTATTTTGAAGACATCTTTTTTAGTGTCCGGCATGGCAGTATGTTTTAAAGGGTTATGAATATTAAAAATGCATGACTTGTATTCTCGGGGCACCGTCAACTGCTTCAAATTTTGAAGAAAAACCTGTAAATTCTTCGCTGTATTCCGTTCCGGTTGCAGGATCTATAAGACTTAAATAGGTGGTACCGGGGACGGTATCAGCGTCAATGCCTTTCAGGATCCGGGCATGAATGGCGAAATACTGGCTTGTATCTTCGTCGGTAATCACTATGATAGGCCCATAGCTTGCCAAAAGGTCGTATAAGCCTTCAGTGGTATAGCATTGTGGGTATTCAATGGTCATTCCACAGGCTTCGGCAAACTGTTGATGGTTTTCCGCCGGCAGACCTCCTTTATTATTGAATAGGTCTGCATATTGCTGACCTGCCATTTCCATGGCAGTTTCGATGCTGTAGCATTGCCTGTCATGCCACGACATCAGCATGGTAGCAACAGTGGCCCAGCAGGCCATGCCGTTGGGCTGTTGTATGACGGGAATGTCTCCGGCTACTTCAAAATACAGACTGGTAACAGGCATGGCTAATAATTTGAAGATTAATAGACTTTGATTGAAGCCGCATACAAATGTCAACCATATTACTGTTGAAAACATAGTAACAACCCGACCTCTTGTAGTAAAAAATCGCCATATTACAAAAGAAGGGAAAGCTAAAAATCGAATGACCTGTTGTCAGTCAGAAAGCGAAGTCAGATAAAACAAAAGAAGAAGGCGTGACTTTAAGAAAATCTTTAAACTCTTTTACCAAATGCATCTGATCGTAATAGCCAAATTCATGGGCCAGCGATCCCCATTTTTCTTCGGGAGCATTATTCTTGGCCTGTAGCAGTTGCAAAAAACGATGCATGCGGTAATAGGTTTTAGGGCTGATACCGATATAGCGGATAAAACTTCGCTCCAGTTGGCGCACCGATAGATAGCTTTCATTTGCTAATTGTGTGATCGGATATAGCTGCTGGGACTGCTCTTCTAATAAATCGGCCGCTTTC
>DASULB010000048.1:0-3267 GCA_036278455.1 Chitinophagaceae bacterium
CTGCAGCGATTCCCGGCAGAAAGGTGTTGGTGGGATCCCTGCATGACTCCCTGGTGATGAATAGCTTAAAAGCCGGTGACAACTTCCCTGATCGTCTTCCCGGGAAAGAGGGATATGTGATCCGTACCCTTGGAAAAATGACCGTCGTGGGCGGCGCGAATGCTTCGGGCACCCTTTACGGATGTATGGACGTCAGCGACAAGATCAAGCAGACCGGGAAACTGCCGGGCGCGCTCAATGAAACAGATCAGCCCGAGATGGTGATGCGGGGTACCTGCATCGGGTTACAAAAGACGACGCTGCTGCCGGGCAGGGGGGTCTATGAATATCCCATTACCAAAAAGAACTTTCCCTGGTTTTATAACAAAAAGCTATGGATCAAATACCTGGACATGATGGTGGAGAACCGGTATAATTCCCTGTACCTGTGGAACGGACATCCTTTTGCCTCCCTGGTCCGGCTGAAAGCCTATCCGCATGCCGTGGAGGTGGACAGTGCCACCTTCCGGGCCAACCAGGACATGTACCGCTTTCTTACCCGGGAGGCCAATAAACGCGGGATCTGGGTGATCCAGATGTTTTACAACATCATTGTCTCCAAACCATTTGCAGCCATACATCACATGAAAACCCAGGACCGGGACCGGCCGATTATCCCGGTCATCGCCGACTACACCCGTAAGTCCATCGCTGCCTTTGTACGTACCTATCCCCATGTGGGTTTGCTGGTTTGCCTGGGAGAGGCCATGAACACCCTTCAGGACGATATCCAGTGGTTCACAAAGACGATTATCCCCGGCGTAAAAGACGGCCTCAGGGAGCTGGGTAGGACCGATGAGCCGCCCATCGTGTTGCGGGGTCATGATACCAATGCCCCCGTCGTCATGAAGGCGGCGCTGCCGCTCTATCATAACCTCTATACCATGGAAAAGTATACGGGAGAGTCACTGACGACTTACCGTCCCCGGGGGAAATGGGCGGAGGTACACCGGGCCCTGAGCAAGCTGGGCGCAGTCAACATCGAAAACGTCCACATCTTGTCCAACCTGGAGCCTTTCCGCTGGGGCTCGCCGGATTTTATCCGCAAATGTGTGATCGCCATGCACCACGTGCACAGGGCCAACGGCCTGCACCTTTACCCGCAGGCTTCTTACTGGGACTGGCCCTATACCGCGGACAAAACCAACCCGCGGCTTCTGGAAATGGACCGGGACTGGATCTGGTACAAGGCCTGGAGCCGGTATGCATGGAACTGCCGCAGGGACAGTAGCGGGGATGCCGCTTATTGGACAAGCATCCTGGGGGACCATTACGGATGTGGAAAATATGGGAAGGATATCCTGGCGGCGTATGAGACCTCCGGTATTATTTCCCCCATGCTGATCCGCCGTTTCGGGATCACCGAAGGAAACCGGCAGACCCTGTCTCTTGGCATGTTCATGAGCCAACTGGTGAGCCCCGAAAGATGGGGGTTGTTGCAGATGCTCTATGAATCGGATGGGCCTCCGGGGGAGATGATCTCCCGGTACGTAAAACGGGAATGGCTGCATCAGCCTCACACGGGTGAAACGCCTCCCATCGCGATCAGGGAAGTGACGGCAGCCGGAGCAGCGGGGGTGAAAGCCATTGAAGCGGCGGCGCCCCATGTCACGCACAACAAAGCTGAATTCGCCCGGCTTCAGAATGATATGTATTGCTACCGGGCGCTGGCAGATTTTTATGCGGACAAAGTACGCGCGGCCATGTCGGTGCTGCGGTATCAATATTCCAAAGATACCGCCGACCTCGAAAGAGCCCTTCCCTGGCTCAAAAAGAGCGTGGATGATTACAGGGGACTGGTCAAGCTTACAAAGGATAAATATCTTTACGCCAACAGCATGCAGACGGGACAGCGGACCATACCCATCAATGGTGCCGGTGGCCACAATAAGACCTGGGCTGAATTGCTTCCGGATTATGAAAAAGAATTGAAAAATTTTCAGCGCAATCTTGCCCTGTTAAAGACACAGGCAACCGCGCACCAACCGGATGTCAAACCGCTGGCCGCTGCCACGGTAGAACTGGGTCCCGGCACCCGGACCTACCGGATAAAAGAAGGGGCAAAGCCTTTTTCAGATACGGGCTTCAAGATCGAACATGTGGCAATGGAGCTCAGAGGTTTAACAGGCGTTCGTTTGTCTATGGCGGCCCAGCAGGAGGACGGGACCGTCCTTCATTTTAAGAACCGCCGGGCGGTGAAGGTTGTCATTGGATTTTTCAATGCCACCAGCCGGGATTATGTATCCCCTTCTGCACTGGAAAATAATGCCAATGCCAACGACAGGGGTCAGGTGGGTACAGAGATCATCAATGCCGTCGGGATTCCCGGACTACCACCGGTGAACATTCATACCTATTATTTCAGTCCGGGAGACAACACCCTGAAGTTTAAACACGGCGCCTGCCTCATCCTGGGCTTTATCCCGGGAGACGAAAAAATTCAGGCAAGGGATGCGGGATTTAAAGGAAGCGCGGTAGGAGCCAGTGGTCTGGACTGGCTGTTTTATTGAGGGAGCTTTATCAACACAGAATATGAAAATCAGGTGCCTGCATCTTCTTTACGGGATAGGGTTATTGCTGTTGCTGCCGGCCCGCGGCTCCTGCCGGCAGCAGGCACCGGTACGTCATGAACTGAACCTGGACAGCGGCTGGCATACGGTGGAAAATGACAGTGACCTTCACGCCTATACGGGATTCGAAAAGCCAGGCTATGATGACAGGAGATGGAACACCGTAGAGGTACCCCATAACTGGGATGATTACGGCGGTTACCGGAGGCTCTTGAACGGCAACCGTTATGGTTACGCCTGGTACAGAAAAACCTTTAAAGTGCCTGATTACGGTAACGGTAAACATTATTTTCTATGGTTTGAGGGGGTGGGTTCTTATGCCACCGTATGGCTTAACGGGAAAAAGATCGGATCCCACGGTGGCGGGCGTACTTCCTTTACCCTGGATGTGACTGCTGCGATCCATCCCGGCGGCAAAAACCTGTTGTGTGTCACCGCTGATGAGCCCACCGGTATCCGCGACCTTCCCTGGGTAAGTGGCGGCGATTCACCCGAGCCAGGGTTTTCAGAAGGCTCCCAACCCCTGGGTA
Source organism: Chitinophagaceae bacterium (assembly GCA_036278455.1). Lineage (GTDB taxonomy): Bacteria > Bacteroidota > Bacteroidia > Chitinophagales > Chitinophagaceae > FW021-bin31. Next base: position 3,140 of record DASULB010000048.1, read on the forward strand.
TCTTCAGGCCGGTACATCTTTTAGTGACCAAAGGGGTCAGGGTGATCCCTTTTGGCGTGCATATCTGGAATGACACCACGGTAACCGCGCGGTCAGCGACCCTGTGCCTGGAGACAAGGGTCAGAAAT
>DASULB010000049.1:0-2148 GCA_036278455.1 Chitinophagaceae bacterium
ATCCTTGGCGTCCAGGGAGAAAAACGCAATCTGGGCACCGGAAACCATCGCAGACAGGACCATCAGCAGAAGGCACAGGATAACCAGCAGCGCCACATCTGTGGGGCCGAAAGTCGACGGGGTACGTAAAAACAACGGGTAAAGCCAATGATGATCCAAATGAGAACCTTTATGTGAAGAAGGGGTTGTGATTCCAAAAGAACAATTTTCCCCCTGCAAATTTAGGTTAATCCGCTTAATCCGAAAGATGAGAGCACAGCCATCAATCTCCCTCAGAACGGCTCATCGCCTTTGTCCCGATCCTCTCTGTGAGCTGACTGGTCTTCATCCGGGCTGTGGTGAGCATCATCTTCATGCCTCGGCTGGGGCATGTCATGGAAATCCTGCTCATGATGGCCTTCATGCAGATGCTCCAGGCTGTTATATTCCGAACGCTTGTCCAGCATCACCAGGTTGTCGGCGACGATCTCGGTGGCGTGTTTCTTGTTATGGTCCTTGTCTTCCCAGGTGCGTGTCCTGAGGCGGCCCTCAATATAGACGAGACTCCCCTTGCGCAAATACTTCTGGGACAACTCGGCCAGCCCGCGCCATAAAACAATGGTGTGCCATTCGGTTTGTGATACCTGTTTACCGGACCGGTCTTTGTAGGTTTCCGTAGTCGCCAGTGAAAACTTCGAAACGGCAATGTTTCCTTCCAGATACTGGATATCCGGGTCGCGCCCCAGGTTCCCGATCAAAATGACTTTATTAACTCCTCGCATGGCGGCACGTTTTGGTTTAACTATAGAATCCCGGCCCGTCTTTCCCTTTAAAGTTAGGATTTTTTTACCAAACAAGAAATTCGTCATCTTATTTTAATAAGCGGGAATCGGTAAGGTAACGGACAATGATCCGCGGAAAAGCATAATCGTCGAGACGGTCGGCAGGCACGGTGAAAAACTGATCCTTTTCAAGACCGCGAAATGGCTTTTGCAGCCGGACCATGAGGAAACGCGCGTGGATCCGCTGGTGGGTCAGTTGTTGGATATAGACCGGCGACCATATCGCATGCTGTGCCTGCCGTGGCGGCACAAGTTGCTGCCATCCACCGTCTTCAGCCGAACGGGCTTCATACAGCAGGAACTCATGGAGGTTTTGCCAGATGTCCCCTGCACCTCTTTTACGGAGATAGATATCATTACCATGGCACAATACGATGTAATGAAAATGCCGTTCTTCCGGTTTTGCCCTCGGAATTTTTACGGGAAGGCACCCCGTCAGTCCCCGGGCATTTGCCACGCACCCGGGCCGCAGAAGGCAGTTGTCACATGCCGGCTGTTTTGGAGTGCAGACGGTTGCCCCGAAATCCATGATGGCCTGGTTATAGGCGGCCGGGCGGGCGGAGTCAAGGGTTTGGCCGGCCAGCCCAGCAAAAAACTTCTTCCCTTCGGTGCCGTTCACTTCCAGGCTTATCCCGAACCAGCGCGCCAGCACCCGCTGCACATTGCCGTCCACAACGGCATGGGGAAGATCATAGGCAAAGGAGGCGATGGCAGATGCAGTATAGGCGCCAATGCCGGGTAAAGCGGCTATCTCCGCGTAGTTATCCGGAAATACACCCTTGTATTCACCGGCCACCTTCCTGGCGGCAGCGAGCATGTTCCTGCACCTGTTATAATAACCAAGGCCCTGCCAGAGCCTGAAAACCTCCTGGTCGTCTGCTTCTGCCAAAGCAAAGATGGAGGGGTAGCGGCGGATGAAACGCTCGTAATAAGGGGTGCCCTGCTGTACACGTGTCTGCTGCAGGATAATTTCTGAAAGCCAAATCTTATACGGATCTTTTTCGCCCTTCCAGGGGAGCTGGCGGCAGTTCTGCCTGTTCCATTGCAATAACCGGCTCCTGAACTCCGTTTTCTTCTGTGCCGGAATATGTTTCATATATCAATTAAAAATAATGACTAAGTACCTTATTTTTAAGCAATGGGGATAATTTAGGAATCTTTGAAAAAAAATCAAAAATAAAAAGGATAAATTTGATAACAAATGTTTAAAAATTTCATATTTTGGAAACTCTGAAAAATATACATGTAAATATATGAATGTTAATTTTTTATGGTATTTTTGAATTAATTAAAACCGCCTTCCGCCATGAGAAAAGCAGATTTGATC
>DASULB010000050.1:0-11436 GCA_036278455.1 Chitinophagaceae bacterium
ATAATGACCGCCGCGTTAAAGTCGGCATGGGCGGTATAGCCGCATTTGCGGCACTCGAATTCGGATTGGGATTTTCTATTTGCTTTTTCAATGTGCCAGCAATTGCTGCAACACTGAGAAGTATACCTGGGATTAACAAACACTACCGGTACCCCTGCTGCCTGAGCCTTGTAGGAAGGACACGAATCACATAATAAGTAAAGAAATTGTAGCCGATGCTAAACGCACCCACTGTGGCATAGCCATGGAAGATCTCAAAGGGATCAGGCTTTATTCGCCTCCTTCAAGGTACGCCTGAGCGCATGAAGCTGTTCTGGTGTAGGCTGAAGATGTATTTGGGCTATCTTGATCATCAAGAGCAAAGGGAGTGTCAATAATCTTAATAGCCAATAAAATTAGTAGGCCGATGTAATAATCTGCTAAAACCTACACCTAAAGGTGTGGGTTTCTCAAACTCCCGGAACGGAGACCATGAATTATCACGTATTAAAAGCTGTGTCTTTCATTATGAAATGGAGTTCATCCACCCTTTTATGGACGGGAACGGAACAGTGGGCAGGCTGTGGCAAACCGTGATACTGATGCAGGAATATCCCGTTTTGAGTTCCTGCCTTTTGAATCCTTCATCAGCAAAAAAACAAACGGCTTATTACAAAGCATTGGCCAAAAGCGATCAGGAAGGACAACCACACGCTTTATCGAATATATGCTCGCCATCATAGACAGGTCTTTGGACGAACTGCTATTCCAGGCCACCAGGAAATTAACTGACGAGGAACGCATTACAATATTCCTGGAAGAAACCGGCGGAACGTTTACCCGTAAAGACTATATGAGCCGTTTTAAGGAGTTGTCACCGGCCACGGCTAGCCGAGACCTGAAAAAAGCTGTGGGAAATAGATGGATAAAAAAATACGGGGATAAAAAGACAACTACTTACAAAAAAGGATGATGCGCTGTGTGTTGGTCTGCCGGTATTCACCGGGTAACCGGCAACTATAAATGGTTTTTCTTTGGTATTTTGTTTCCGATACCCGGTTGATCATTTCTGATTCAAAGAACCTAGTCATTCATTGAGTTCGCTCGGCTCGCCAGCCAATGGCAACCCTGTTGCCTTCTTTGAATCCGATGCTCCTGATCTTTTCAAAGCGCTATGATGAGCCTGCTAAATCTGTCAGCTTTCGGGAACGATTATCTTCATCACGGATCAGCTGATTTGCGTTGTCCCGACTTAAATAAAGCCCAAAAAAAGATAACCCATTGATACTGTCAGTCTTACGGTACCCTGGGGGCTTGCATACATGCGGCATTCGTGGGTATATCCGGGCTTTGTATCACCTGCTAAAATATATAATCGGTAAAAATGAGTAATATTACGGCGTGATCACTCATGACTTAATTTGATTCATGCCGTTTTATACCCCGGGGTTGTCCGGAGAAGAGACTTTCAGGAAGTTGTACGACGCCTATCGTAACCGTTTGTATGGTTACGTGCTGGCCATTGTCCATTCCTCCGATGCCGCGGAAGATATTACCCAGGAGATGTTTATAAAATTATGGGTGAATCGGGACATGCTGGACAGCGTCACCAGTATGGAACACTATCTGTTTGTCATGGCCAGGAACCGGACGCTGAACTATCTTCGAAAAGCGGCTAACGACGCCCGGTTGCTGGCTGAATTGCAGCGTCGCATGATCCCCATGGTCAATAATGTGGAGGAACACATAGTCCGGGATGAATATCAGCAATTGGTGGATGAGGCCCTAAAGCAGCTTTCTCCACAACGCAGCCTGGTCTTCAGGCTCAGCCGGTACCAGAACCTTAAACTGGAAGAAATTGCCAGTCAATTAAGCCTTTCCAGGAACACGGTAAAGAACCACCTGGTGGAAGCGCTTCGTTTTATTCGTTCCTATCTCACGAAACACGGTGTTACGCTGCTGTTGTTGGCTTTTTTCCTGCTGGGTTGCCTGTAAAACCATCTTTGTCTGGCAAGCGCTGGATGGAGTCACTAAAAAAATCTCACAAAATATTGACGGGTCATTGGTCCTGATGATCTCCCCGGGTGTCTTGCTTATAGACTATGGCAGAACAGACAAGAATACAGGAACTGTTTGACAGATACCTCCGGCGTGAATGCACCCCCGGAGAGGTAGAGGAATTGGCCCGCCTGTTACAGGACAAAGATAACAGCGAAATGCTTACCCCCCGGATGTTCCGGCTTTGGGACCGGATAAAAGAAGACCACAAGACATATCCGGTAAACTGGGAGGGGATGTACGACCGGGTGGTTTCAAATAAAAGCCCTTTCGATCAAAAGAGAACTTCTCTAAGGCGCATGTCACTGCTTATTGCCGCGGCTGCTGTCGCTTTTTTAATCCTCTGCGGGGGATTGCTATGGTACATCGATTCATCAAGGCGGCAGGCTGCTGTTCAAATAGCTGTCCACGGCCAACAGGATGTATTGCCGGGCGGAAACAGGGCAGTACTGACACTGGGGAATGGCACTACCATTCAGCTGAACCAGAGATCAAACGGTACGTTGGCAAATCAGGGGAATGCGCAGATCGTCAAATTGGACAGCGGTCAATTAGCTTACAGGCCTGTGGGAAAAACCTCCTCTGCGAGTGAGATACAATATAATACGCTGGCCACTCCACGCGGGGGGCAGTATCAACTCGAATTACCGGACGGCACAAAAGTGTGGCTGAATGCAGTTTCTTCTATCCGCTATCCCACTGCATTCGAAGGAAAGCAAAGGGAGGTAACGGTCTCGGGAGAGGTTTATTTTGAAGTAGCGGATAATCCTGAACAACCCTTTATAGTGGAAGCAAACAATACCCGTATCAAGGTGTTGGGCACCCATTTTAACGTTAATGCCTATCCGGATGAAACCTCAGTAAAAACCACTTTGTTGGAGGGAAGGGTGAAGGTAAGGTCTCTTACCGATGAAGGCCGGGAAGTAACGATGGTTCCGGGCCAACAGGTGCGCATCAGTAAAAACGGGAAGATGAAAGTGATACAAGAGGCGGATGTAGATGAAGCGGTGGCGTGGAAGAATGGCCTGTTTATCTTTCATTCTGATGATCTGGCCTTTATTATGCAGCAGCTTTCACGCTGGTATGACATTCAGGTGAAATATGACGGAGGCCAGGCGCCTGTCACCCATTTTACCGGCGCGATCAGGAGAAATGTAAATCTGTCGGAAGTATTTAAAATGCTGGAGTTAACGGGCGGAGCGCATTTTAAAATTGACGACAAAACAGTCATCGTAAGCCCCTGATCTGAGAATAAATTAGTGATAACCTCATCATTGTGAGGCAATCACAACTTTTTGCCATCAGTATGATGGCTTTCGCTGAAAGAAAAACCGGGAATGTTCCAGCATCCCCGGTGAAATGTAAAACATCAGTATTCACCATTGCGTAACAGTAATCTTAATGTTTCACTTTAAAACCTATCAAATATATGAAGCAATCACGACCTAAGCAAATCAGGTATGGTTGGCCACACACTTTACCCAAAATATGGCGGATGATGAAACTGGCTACCTTCTTGTTGTTTATTAGTTGCCTGCAGGTGTCGGCAACCGCATATTCACAAAGAAATGACATCACCCTTTCGCTCCATGGTGTTTCACTGGAGCAGGCTTTTTCAGCCATCAGGCAGCAAAGCGGCTATCTCTTCCTTTATAATAATGAGAAGTTGGCCGGCACACAGGAAAAAATATCAGTCCACCTAAAGGATGCGACGATTGATGAAGTGATGAAGGCGTGCCTGAAAGGATTACCCTTGTCCTATCTGATCATGGATAAGACGGTGGTGATTACACCTGACCCGCTTTCCAAAAATACACTCCTGCCGCGGACCGGGGAGTTTCCCGCTGACAGGGAAATTACAGGAGTGGTAACAGACGACGCCGGCGGGCAGCCCCTGGCGGGGGTTACCATCAGGGTAAAAGGCGAAGATGTAGGAACGATTACGGACGCGCAGGGAAAATTTAAACTGGAGGTGCCGGATGGCGCGGTGATAGAGGTGAGTTACCTGGGATATGCATCGAAGGAAATTCCGGCTGACGGAAAAACGATATTCAATATTTCACTGGCAGCGACTGCCACGGGGTTGAATCAGCTGGTGGTGATCGGTTATGGTACCAAATTAAAAGCGTCTGACTTAACCGGTTCTATCGCTAAATTAAATGGGGATAAGCTGGAGTCCCGGCCCGTAACAGGAACGCTGGATGCTTTGCAGGGATTAATTCCGGGCGTAAACATTACGCGTCAAAACGGCCAACCGGGCCAACAAGGATATAAGCTGGCAATCCGGGGTACATCATCCATTAACGGCAATGTTCCACTGGTCCTGATAGATGGCGTACCCGGAGATCTTAGCCTGATTAACCCCGAGGACATCCAGGATATTACGGTGCTGAAAGATGCGACCGCTGCTATCTATGGCGCCCGGGCCGCTGATGGAGTTATTCTTGTTACAACAAAAAGGGGAAAAGCTTCTCAGAGCCCCCAGGTATCCTATTCTTTTAATCTCGCGGTAAAAAAGATAGGGTTTATCAAAAAGGCTACGAGTACCGATCATTTTGTCAGAATGTTTAACGAGGCCAATAAGAATGACGGCGACCCACAAACCTTTTCTGACGAAACATTGGCAAAAATTGCAGCGAATGATCCTGGCGAAGGGAAGGGAGAGAACTGGAGCCTTCAATCCTATCCGATGTTTTATCAATCAAGGGACTGGTATGGCAGCCTCTTTAAGACCGTATTGCGTCCAACGCATAATGTAAGTGTTTCGGGAGGAGGGAAAAACTCAACCTACCTGGTTTCTTTTGGGGATACCCGGGACAATGGTAATATAGCAGTAGGCAATAACTCATCCGTAAGAGATAATCTGAGAATTAACCTGCACATTGATTTGCTGAAAAACCTGAAACTGGATGGCAATGTATCTTATGATTATTTAAATACAAAGCAACCCTCGGAATTGAACGATGCGATAGATAACGGACTGAAGGTTTTTTCCTATGTTCCCGTCAAAAATCCGGCAGGGAATTATTATGGGTATCAGGGGTACGAAAATCCGTTCCAGGAATTATTAATGGGTGGAAGTGAGGACATCACTGATTCCAGGTGGAATAATAATTTCAAGCTCAGTTGGGAACCCATAACGGGATTAACATGGACCGGTCAGTTGGGCATTAATCTGGAACAGTTTAAGGATGATGCCAACTTTCCAACGAATGCGGAGCATAACTGGGATAATTCCATCAATTCACTGGTTCGTAATAATCCTAATTCGGCGACTTATCGTAACTGGAATTCAGTATATAAGATCTACAGTACCTATCTGAATTACGATAAAACCTTCGGCAAGCATGAACTAATGGCCATGATAGGCGCTTCGAGTGAAAAGTTTACCAGGCAATCTGAGTATATGTCGGGGGCAGATTTTACAAGTAACGATATTTTTCCCCTGCCACTTTCTGATCCCAAGAATTTAAGCGCGGGGGATTACTGGGATAATAATCCATGGGCATTGCTGTCCTATTTCGGGCGCGTGAGTTATTCATTTGCCGGTAAGTATTATCTGGAAGGCACTATGCGTAAGGATGGAAGCTCAAAATTTTCCCCGGAAAAACGATGGAGTGAAATTTATCCCAGTATTTCTGCTGCCTGGAAAATCTCAGAAGAGCCCTTCTTTAAAAATCATATCAGCGACAATATCGTGAACCTGTTTAAGGTGCGGGCCTCCTGGGGCAGGACCGGTAATCAGGATATTCCCGCATTAGGCCTGTTTGATTATATACAACTCATCAGCATTGGCGGACAGTATCCGATTGACGGATCGACCATTTCAAAAATGGCGTCTTTGAACGGAATTGCTTCTCCGGAGCGTACCTGGGAGACCATTGAGACAAAAAATCTAGGCCTTGATCTGGTACTATTCCGGTCCAGGCTGGCGCTTTCATTTGATATCTACCGGAAGAATAATAGAAATATGCTGGTAAGTGTTGCTTATCCTGCTACACTTGGTGCCACAGCGCCTACATCAAATGCAGGCAGCCTGTTGGATAAGGGTTGGGAATTTACAGGTTCATGGAATAGTGAGATTGGAAAAGTTCACTTCAATGTCGGCGTTATATTGAATTATAACTCCAACATCGTCACCAATCTTCAGGGGCAGGACACCTACAATCTCGGTCTCACAACCGCCAGGCAGGGATATCCCCTGAATTCCTATTTCGGGTACAAGGGCTCCGTCATCAGGACGCAGGCAGCGCTGGATGCTTATGCGTCCAAATATGCAGGCAAGGGAATCGTCCCCGCTACGCAACCCAACGGTTATGGAGGGCTGGGTATCGGTGATGTGATGTATCAGGATATGGACGGTGACGGCCAGATAACCACTTACGGGGATAAATCCAAGGGATACAGTGGCGACGCGGTATTCCTTGGTTCGCAGGACCCTAAATTGACCTACAGCATGACCGGTGGGTTAAGTTATAACAACATTGACTTTTCTTTTATTTTGCAGGGGACCGGCAACAAATATGTTTGGCGGGGAAATGGAAATTTCGGCGTGCCTCTGGGCCAGTTCTGGTTTCAACCCCTTGATTATTTTTATGGAAAGACCTTCACTAAAGATAATACAAATGCCCAATATCCCAGGCTGTCGAATAATGCAACCGTTAAATCCAATAATTATCAATTCTCGAGCCTCTGGCTGGAAAATACAAGGTATTTAAGGGTGAAGAACATTACAATTGGTTATACTTTCAAAAATATACAGCTAAGCAAATTAAAACTCCACAATTTAAGGATCTATTTCAGCGGACAGGATGTCTTTGAACTGGCGAAGGGAACATGGGGGAACACGTACGATCCCGAAGAATCGAACCCGGATCCCAATAATTACGCCTATTACGAAAACAACTATCCGATGTACAGAACCTTCTCCTTTGGCGCTAATGTTAATTTTTGAAAATACAGATCATGAAAGAGACTAATCATATATTCAGCTATATACTGTTATTAACGGCTACGGTTTTATCGGTTACCACATTTACGGGTTGTAAAGACACCCTTGATTTAAAACCGCAATCGGAGATCACGGATCCGGATTATTGGAAGACGGACAAGGATTTTCAATTAGCAGCGAATTGGTTTTACCTTAATACGCTTCCCGACCCGCACTACGGCGGTACCAATAATAGTGACAACATGTCCGACATTGCTTTTGGAACCGCTATTGATCCGGTCAGTTCGGGAACTTATGTTGCTCCGGAGCAGGATGGTAATTGGGACAATGCTTACATAGGAATACGAAACGCCAACAAGCTTATTGAGGAGGGAAAAAGCTCCTCTGTCGGAAAAGAAATATTGCCCTATCTCGGAGAAGGCTATTTTTTCCGTGCATTCAATTATTTTACGTTGCTTAAGTTGTTTGGTGGTGTTCCGATTATTAACAGCGTATTGCTTCCAACCGATCCGGAAGTTTTTGATGCGCGGGCTACACGGGACCAGGTGGTGGATTCCATTTTGAGCGATCTTGATCAAGCCATTGCAGATTTGCCTGCGAAAAGTGATGCAGAAAAAGGAAGGATTTGTAAAGAAGCTGCGGAAGCTTATGAGGCGCGCGTGTGCCTGTTCGAGGGTACCTGGCGGAAATTTCACGGTACAGGCGATCCGGATGCGCTTTTACAGCGAGCCATTACGGAAGCAAAAGATGTGATGGATAGCAAGGCCTATTCTTTATATACGGGTAAAGGAGCTGATAGTTACCGGTATTTGTTTATTGATCAGACAAGTGAAGATAATCCTGAATCCATCATTGTTAAAAAATACCGGACGAACATTAATGTAAACGGCTGGGCATATGGCGTTTCCTGGGGCAACCTGAACCCGACGAAAAAGATGGCCGATATGTACCTGTGCACGGATGGATTGCCGATCGATAAATCATCCCTGTTTAAAGGATACGATTCCTGCAGAACGGAATTCGAGAACCGTGACCCCAGGATGACACAATCCCTGATACTGCCTGCGAAGAGCATCATCAGGCCTCAGTATGATGCTTACAGGCCCCAATGGCCGGGTGTCGATAATAACAGAAATGTAAATTCGGGATACATGCTTTATAAGTTTATCTCCGAAGAGCCTACTCCCGGTAATGGCGGCGGTGCATTCGACTGGAATGTGATGCGGTATGCCGAGGTATTACTGATCTATGCAGAAGCCACCTACGAGCACAATGGCTCGATTTCCGATGCGGATTTAGACTTGTCGATCAATCTTTTAAGGGACAGGGTACACATGGTTCATTTGACAAATGCCTTTGTGAAGGCCAATGGCCTGGATATGAGAACGGAGATCAGGAGAGAACGTACCGTGGAATTGGCTTTTGAGGGCTTTAGGTGGGATGATTTACGCAGGTGGAAAACAGCCGAGACAGCACTCCCCCAATCTATGTTAAGCATTAAGGTCACTGGGACCCAGTGGGATGCCAAGACCGTCACCGTAGATGGGAGCAGCTACTCGAGCTATTTCTACAATATGCAAGCCAGCCAACTTGAGAATGGATTTAAAGTGCTGCAACCCGCGTCTCAACGGGCATTTGACCCGAATAAGAATTATTTGTTACCCATACCCACCAAGCAGATTTCCCTTAACCCGAAACTGAAGCAGAATCCCGGCTGGTGAGCGGTTTATTTTTTACCGGAGTAAAAGCAAAGTGTCCTTATTAGAAAACAGGTAGCATATGAAGTTTCTGATTTTAACAAGTTATTTAGTGTTTCTTCTCTCCCCGGTTCCGAAACCTGCCGGGGAGTTGAATAATGGAGGCATTCCTTTGATGGGGAATCGTTTTCTTACGTTGAATACCGTCATTCGCGTCAATCAGATAGAGGCTTCCCGGTATAAGAACTTAGGCCAGGACGAAAGCAAATTACATACGCCTGAACGGGTCATAAAATTCAGACAAGCGGTTGCGGCGGCTTTTCCTCACGCCAGGATCACCTGGGCCTTTAGCTGGCTGGCTTTACATGATACCACTTACAACTACCGGCAAATAAGAAAAATTGTCATTGGGTACCATCGAAAATATGGTGATGACATGACCTTCATCCCCGGAGGATATTTTGCAAATGCCTATAATTCTACCGCTCAGGTGAATAAAGATATACATGATGCACTGGCATTAATATCCAAGATGGTGGGGAACAGCTACCGGCCGCTCAGCATTGTTGCAGGTTTCCTGTCCTCGAAAAATCAGCAGTATTTAGCCCGAAAGGAAGGCATCCATGTTTGCCAGGGAAATATCTGGAGCCAGTATTCTATTGATAATCAGGATGGGGACGGGTCTGTATCTTATCCATATTATCCTTCTACTGAGCATTTTTGCAAGCCCGCCCAGGGGAAAAATGATTTTATCGATTGTGTAAACCTGGATGGATGGACCGTTGATTTCCTGGCGGCAAGAAGGGCAGGCTTTGCCGACGGCTTTAACAGCAGGATGGGAGTAGGTCCGATCGAGACACTGGGAAAATACGGGGAGGAACGCGGCCTTCAAGAGATGATGCATACGACGGCCATCCATTTTGACGATGGCTTTAAGCAGAACGGTTTCGCGTGGGTGACCAATTGCTGGGAGTTATCTCTTCCTTATGATGTTTCAGATTTAACCCGGTGGCTGAAGGAAATAAAAAAACGCTGGCCCGGGGTAAAATTTATTACCCAGGGCGAATTCGGCCTGATCTGGCGGAAGCATTATAAGACAAACAGCTTTAATTACCGATTCCAGGAGGAGGGCTCGGGCATTGGTGGATCAGATAAGGATAAAAAGATCCGGTGGTTTATGAATAAGACGTTCCGGCTGGCACTTCTCAGCAATGTCAATGACAACAATGAGAAAGTAATTGATTTTACACGTTACGATCTGCCGGCCCGGGAACCCATGTCGGGTAGTACCCGCAAATGGAGCCTCATGGGGGAGATCAATCAAAAAGGGCTTCGTCCTCAGGACAGGCCTGTCCCTATTGACAGCCTTTCGGCTGAGGATAAGACGATCATCAGAAAATATTACCCTTCGTTACTGCCTGAATAATTACTTTAACAGGTCAAAGCGTATCAATACGTTGATTAAATCATCATTCTTATGGACAGGAGATTGTTTGTGAAAAATGCCTCATTATCAGGCGCGGCATTAATAAGCGGGTCAGACATGTTAGGAAGGCTATCCGAAAGCTTCTTTCCGACAAACGCTGCTCTTTCGTTAATGGGTAACAGGTTTGTTACCTTCTGCATTATGATCAGGACAACACCCTGGGAGGTTTCACGGGACGTAAAGTTGTTACCCCGCGATGAAAGCAAATGGCACACGCTGGAAGGCGTCCGCCTCATGAGGGAGGCCTTCGCCGAGAACAACCCCCATGGCCGATTAACATGGGGTTTTACGATGAACGCATTGGAGGATAAGCGAAAAAACTATTGTGAAATCAGGGATTATGCGGCTTTATGCCAGGAAGAATATGGGGATGAGGTGACTTATTTTCCCGGTTATTTTCCCGCCATGTATTTGCCAAGGGAAAGGATTAACAGGGAAATGACAGAAGCTCTTCACACTGTTTCAGCTTTTGTAGGAAACGGCTACCGGCCACAGTCAGTGATCGGAGGATTCCTGCCGGCTGATTGTTTAAAATATCTGGCTGAAAAGGAAGATATACATGCTGCCCAGGCGGTTATCTGGAGTCAGTATAACATCGATGGCGGGGGCGCCGATGGCTCGCCTTCTTATCCCTATTATCCTTCTACCGAACATTTTTGCAAGCCGGCGCAAGGTGAAAAGGATTTTATCGATTGTGTAAGCCTGGATGGGTGGACAGTTGACTTTATATGCGCCCGCGAGGCCGGCTCAAACGGCCATGCCCTCACAGATTACGACAGCCGCCGGGGTGTAGGGCCCATTGAAACCTATATTGGCTGGGGACTGGAGTTGGGCAATATGGAAGTGATGCATACAGAATCCATTCACTTTGATAAGGGGTTTGAACTCAATAAATTTGGCTGGGTGACGAATATATGGGAAGCCGAGCTGGTATACGAAATTGGCAAAGAGTTTATTGCCAAGGCGTTAAAAATGTGGGTGGGGGACACGATGAAACGTTGGCCGGATACACATTTCGTGACATTTGGTGAGTTCGGAAATATCTGGAGAAACCACTATAAAAATAATAATGACTGGAATTACCGGTTTATAGAAAAGGGGGCGGGGTTAGGCGATTCTTACAACAACCTTGAGATCAAATGGTTTATGAACAAGGAATTCAGACTGGCCTTGCTTCGGGACTGGCATAAAAACGGCCCTGAACGGGTAATTGATTTTACACGTTATGATTTGCCGGCACATGAGCCGGGAGATGCCACGCCTAA
>DASULB010000051.1:0-7261 GCA_036278455.1 Chitinophagaceae bacterium
TTGTTTCTTTGCTGGAAAGTGGGTGCCACGTTGATGCCGGCCCTGACCCATTTGCTGGGCGTAAAATCCAGGTTGGCGCGTACCGAATAACGCGTGTAATCGGTGTTCAGGACGATGCCCTGCTGCCGGAAATAACCCGCGGAGACCATGGCCCTGAGCTTGCCGGTGCCATTGGAATAGGTGATATTGTAACTCTGGATGGGCGCCGTCCTGGTGAGTGCATCGAACCAATCGGTCCCTTTGCCCAGGGAGGCGGGGTCCCGGTAATCTGCCGGAATGGTGGACGGGTCGAAAGGCTGCCCGTCGGCAGCAGCCTTGTCCTGACGTGCCTGGATCCTGAAATTGGCCAGCTCTTCGGCATTCATCATCTGGAACCGGTTCCTGCTTTCTACCGATTGTATGCCGTAATAAGCATCCAGTCTTAATTCGGTTACCCCCTCCCGGGCTTTTTTGGTGGTGATCAGGATCACACCGTTGGCGCCCCGGGATCCGTAAATGGCGGTGGAAGCAGCGTCCTTGAGCACGGTAATCGACTCGATGTCCTCCGGGTTGATGGAGGCCAGCGGATTGGCGTATTTGTTATAAGAATAGGTAATGGGGAAACCGTCTACAACGTACAGCGGATCATCGCCTGCGCCGATGGAGCCCGATCCCCTGATCCGTATCACAGGGCCGGCGCCGGGGAAACCGGTTGCCTGCTTCACCGATACGCCGGGCGCCTGGCCCTGGAGCCGCAGGTCAAAGCTGGCAGCGGGGATATTTTTGATGGCCGCGGCATGAACGGTGGTGACGGCCCCTGTGACGTTTTTGCGTTCTTCGTTACCATAACCTACCACCACCACCTCATTCAGACTGGTCTTGGAAAGATGTAGCCTGATAACTATGCTGGTTTTGCCTTCCACAGGGACTTCCTTTGTGTCATAGCCCAGGTAGGAAACGACCAATACGGCATTGTCGGGGACGTCCAGGCTGAACCTGCCCGAGGTATTTGTGGTCGTGCCGATGGTTGACCCTTTGATCTGCAAGGTTACCCCTGCCAGCGCGGCACCCGTGAGGGAATCGACCACGCTGCCGGTAACCTGTATCGCTTTCAGGGATAAATGGTTCAATCCGATGGTCACCAGGCTGTCGTCCAGTATCCTATAGGCGAGATTGGTATCCTTGAAAATATGATCCAGCACTTTTGTGATGGTCCATCCATTGGCGGAAATATTCACCCTTTTATCTTTGGGCAAGATATAGTCGGCGTAAACAAAACGGTAGGGGCTGGCATGCTCCAGGGCGACCAACGCTTTTTTGATTTTTACGTTGTTAACAGAGAAATCAATTCTTTTCTGTGCAAAGGCATTGGAATAGGCCTGGAGGGAACTGAGCATCAACAACAGCACGGCAAATTTCATGATCAGGATTGATTTTACAATGCTTTTTAACCCACCGGACGGAGGATTCATTAATTTTTGCATATTTTTGAAATTGATAATGGTGAACAATTGGAGTACGGGTATACTTTAAGATCCCGTTTCCTGTTTTAGCCCGTGGGAGATGCTCGCAACATCTCCCTTTTGCTTTGTGTGGAAAGTATCTGTTAATTCATAGGTGTTTGCTTTGAAGGTGAAAAAATTATTGATGACCGATCCATATGTTATCGCCCTCCATCCGGTAACTGAAGGGCGAGGAGAACTGCATGGCGTTCAGAGCCTGCTCAAGGGTTTCCTTTTCAATAACGCCCGAGAAAGAAGTCTGCTTGATGCGCTCATCTTCAAAATGGATCCGGACATTGTACCAGCGTTCCATTCTTTTGGCCAGCTCTCCGAAAGGTTCATTGCTGAACACCAGCTTATTTTGCACCCATGCGGTTTCGGGGATCAAACCATGGGAATCCTTTTTAACCTGTCCGATCCGGAAATTTCCGGAGGGCGGTCCTTCCCGTGACTGGCGCCGGTCCTGCGATGGCACGGGCAAACGCTGCAGGTCGATGACCACCTTCTCAGAGGGTTTCAATAAGATCTTTCTGTGGCTGTTTCCGCGGTCGATGACTTCGATGGCCCCTTCGATCAGGGTCGCCTCGAACTGATCGTCGCCCGGATAGGCCTTCACGACGAACCGTGTTCCGATATCCCTGATATTTACTTTGGCTGTATGCACAATAAAAGGCCTGGAGGCATCATGGATAACATTAAACATCCCTTCTCCCTTTAAGGTGGCTTCCCGTGTCCGGGTGTCCTTGAAATCCCCGTAAGACAATTCACTGCCCGCATTGAGCCAGACTTTGGTCCCATCCGGCAGAATGAGCCTGGTCCTGGAGCCCGGCTGGGCGAATACATGGTTGTCTTCTCCCATTGCATAGACCGGCTTGCCCGAACTGACCTGCCGGTAAAAATAAAAGCCGGGTACCAGCACTATGCTTAACAAAGCGGCGACCATCAATGGCCTGAAAAGCCGGAGCGGCTTTTTGTCAACGGATACTTTTTTGTTCAGAGCGCGTTCAATTCCTTCCCAATGGGTATTTTTGTCAAGGAAATTCCCCGATACCCTGAATCCTTTTTCCCAAATAGCACCAATGAAAGAATGGGTCGCATTAACGGAATCATATTCCTCCAGCAAGGACTTCAGCTCTTCAAGTTCACCCGGGGTGATGGAACCGTTGTCTTTTTTACCGATTAATCGCCAGATCTTGCCTTTGGAGATCATATGAATTTTCAATTTTCGCGGGGCATGTTCCTTATTAAGACGTAAAAGGCCTCTCCCAACCCTTAAAGTCAGCTCAATTTATTTGGTGATACCCGGAAAAGGGAATTACTTTCTGGAATAAACCGGGAGGTGGAGGGTAATGGAAGTATGAAGCTTTTTCAGGGCGATCCCCATCTGGGCTTCTACCGTCTTCAGGCTTAGGTTGAGCAGCTGCGCTACTTCCTTATGTTTGAGACCGTCCACCTTCACCAGTTTGAAGATCAATTTGCAACGGGGTGGCAGATCGTTGATGATTGCGTTGATCTTTTTGATGAGTTCTGCGGAAATCAGGATGTCTTCCGGGGTGGCTTCTACCAGCAGGAGGGGAACGGAGACCTCCTCCAGCCGGTAGCGTTTTTTACCTGAGACTCTTCTGAGGTAATCCAGACTGATATTGCGTGTAAGCACATATAGATAGGCTTTAAGATTCCGGATAGAAGCCAGTTGCGTGCCTTGTTCCCAGCATTTGATAAAAACATCCTCCACTACCTCTTCGGCCAGTTGGGTCGAACGTACGATGGACACGCTTAACTGAAACAATCCCTCAGAGATCAAGCCATGCAATTCCTTCAATGCCCGCTCGTCACCAACGGAGATTTTCTGCTGCAATTGACTGATATGAAGGTTGTCGGTAGCCATGCGGTCATCTGCTTATGCTGTCTTACCGATGCTAGCAGCCACCGGTCGCCGTTTGCCATCCGTTCTGTATTCCCGGGTCATCCACGCGATAGCCGTCATTTTGACACGCGATACTTCGTTTGACCATCCAAAAATAACCTATTCGTTTTCAGGAACCATCCTGTTGTGTCCTGCCTGGAAATCTTTGCTTCGGATAAGCTCCATCCGGAAGTTTAAGATCTGTGTAAAAATTGCGTTTCCCCAAAGTACCGGGATCAATATTGATCAGTGAAAAACAGTTTCGCTATACGCTGTTGCTTGGATGATAACCGCTCTGGTAAATAACCAGGTTAATTTTTACTCTTTTCGGGCAAAACCGGGTTATATAAAGAAGTCGTATCTTGGTTAAGATAAACACAAAAGATGATGTATGATGAATAAAAGAAAGAAACAATGAGAAGAGCATTGGTTCTCAGTGGCGGTGGTGCCAAGGGCGGTTTTCAGGTAGGGGCGTTGCGCTACATCATGGAGCGTGAAGCGAAGGGGATGCCACCCAGCAGTTATTTTGAGATTATCTCCGGGACCTCGGTCGGCGCGCTAAACGGTGTGATGATGGCGCAGAACCGCTATGATGCGCTTCGGGGATTATGGGATCATCTTTCCGGTGGCCATATTTACAGAGGCAGCCTCGGCATCTTGCCTGTTTTTTCGCGCTTCATGATGCGCCGGCCGGGACTATTGAGCAATGCACCCCTGTGGGAGACGATCAAAAAAAATATCTCTCTGGACGCGGTGGACGGGGATTGTGATTTTATATTCGGCGCCCTGTCGGTGGACACCGGCGCTTACCATAGTTTTCGCGCGAGCGATTTCACCGATGAAAGGCAGTTTCTGCAAGGTATCCTCGCCTCCTCCTCGATGCCGGTGATATGGCCGCCGGTGAAAAGCATTACCACCGGGACAGGTGCAATTTACCGCCAATTGGTGGATGGTGGTGTGCGCAATAAAAGGCCCATGGGTGAAGTGATCGGTTGCCATCCCGATGAGGTGGTGATCATCAATTGCAATGCGGATGATTTTCATCCTTACCCTGATCCGGCAAAGGGCATGCTCAGAACCGCCATCCGCGTGCTCACGGAGATCACCATCAACGAAATATTCCGCCAGGATATCCGGGAATTTCTGCACATCAATCAGATCGTTGGTCAGCTGCCCGCCGGCGTCACCGTGAAGAAGTCAGACGGCACCCTGTTTAAAAAATACCGCAGCATCCTGATCGAGCCGTCCCATGATCTGGGGGATGCACTTGATTTCTCAAGAAGCAAGATCAACCTCCATATGGAGAAGGGCTATGAAGCAGCCGCGCTGGCTTATGAGCGCTCCAGGGCCACTGAAAACCTCCTGGAGTGAATCACGCCGCGGCTGCCGGCCATCGGGCGAAATGGTCCCGCTGACCGTTTTACTTCCTTTGTTGTAAAGATTATCCCGGCCCGGAATTATTTTTACCGGTAAGACCGGCAAATCGTATTTTTGCACTTTTTGATTGATGGAAAAAGCGCCCGCTACGTATCCGGCTACCCTGGATTTTTTATATAACCGACTGCCCATGTTCAGCCGCGTAGGAGCCGTGGCATTTAAAAAGGACCTGACCAATATCATGGCCCTTTCAGATGCGTTGGGAAACCCTGAACAACGGTTTAAAAGCATTCATATTGCGGGTACCAATGGCAAAGGCTCCGTCAGCCATATGATCGCGGCGGTCCTGCAACAATCCGGCTATAAAACAGGGTTGTATACTTCACCCCATTTGAAGGATTTCAGGGAAAGAATACGCATTGACGGTAAGATGATAAGCAAAGATTTTGTGGTGGGTTTTGTGCGTGAAAACTTTGCGCTGGTCCAGCAGATCAGCCCATCCTTTTTTGAGATCACCGTTGCCATGGCCTTCGCGTGGTTCGCCCGCAACACATGCCCCATAGCGGTGGTGGAGGTGGGCCTTGGCGGCCGGCTTGACAGTACCAATATCCTGCAACCCGAATTATCCGTGATCACCAATATCAGTTATGATCATCAGCAAATACTGGGGGATACGTTAACTCAAATAGCGGGGGAGAAGGCGGGGATCATAAAACCGGGCATACCTGTCGTCATCGGGGAAACGGACCCTGAGACCAAAGTTGTTTTTGAGCAGGTGGCGGCACGCCTTGAGTCGCCCATCGTTTTCGCGGATCAGTGGTGGAAAATAACCTCGCGGCAAACCCGGGCGGATCAACTGGAGGTTGAATTGCATCGGCAAAACGGTGAAGAAAGCCTTCCGGTTGTTTACAGGACTGATCTGACAGGGGCCTACCAGGTAAAAAATCTCATGACGGTGCTTACCGCGGTAACCCTCTTGCAGCAACGGCACTGGCATATCGGATACGATGCGACCAGGCAGGCCCTCTCAGCAGTAAAGAGGCTTACGGGTCTTCGCGGCCGTTGGGAAGTCATTGGCAACCGGCCGCTTGTCATAGCCGATGTCGCCCATAATGAGGCGGGCATCAGGGAAGTGACCCGTCAGGCAGGGATGCTTCCCTACGAGAAGCTTCATATCGTGACCGGATTTGTCAGGGACAAATCCATTGATGCCATCCTGGAGCTTTTTCCCGCTGAGGCCATTTACTACTTCTGCCAGGCAGCCATCCCCCGCGCACTGCCTTCCACAGAACTGGCCGCCATGGCGGGTGGCTACGGTTTAAAAGGGAAAGCGTACAGCCAGGTGAAAGATGCTTTTGCAGCAGCCCGTGCGTGCGCCGGTCCCGATGACGTGATCCTGGTATGCGGCAGCGTCTTCGTGGTGGCGGAAGTGTTGCCCTGACAAAAAACATCCTCCGCATGAGACAGGAGCATGGCAGTCCCCGCTGATCCCACGCGCCCACTCATTGGGAAACTGACGGATAAAAATAAAATTTTTTATCATATAAATATAAATCCTATCTTTGCAGCCGATTATAAACCGATCTTTGTTGAGACGAGTTTCCCGGCTTCACTTTCCGCAATCAATTCCCGATGTGTTGATTTTCTGAAATGGTTGTGAAATTCTACTCTTTTAGGTTCAGTAAAACAACCATTTATCAGAACAATTATGACAAAATTTGAAACCTTAGGGCTCAGTAAGCCCATATTAAAGGCTATTGAAGAAATAGGCTTTGAAACACCTACTCCGGTACAATCCCAGGTAATTCCCCATCTGCTGACCGACGCCACCGATCTGGTAGCACTCTCCCAGACGGGTACCGGAAAAACAGCCGCCTTCGGGCTGCCGCTGCTGTCGCTTCTGGATTTTAATTCCAGAAACACCCAATCGCTTATTCTGTGTCCAACCCGTGAATTATGCATTCAGATCACCCGGGATCTGCAGAGTTACGCCAAATATATTCCCGAAGTAAACATCGTGGCCATATATGGCGGTGCGGGTATTCGCGGTCAGATTATGGACATCCAGAAAGGCGCCCAGATCATTGTGGGTACACCGGGCAGAATGATCGATATGATCAACCGCAGAAAGGTCAGGCTTGCTACGGTTAACTATGTGGTCCTGGATGAGGCGGATGAAATGCTGAACATGGGCTTTAAAGAAGACCTGGATACCATTTTATCGGAGACCCCCGAGGATAAGAACACCTGGCTTTTTTCGGCTACCATGCCTGACGAAGTACTGCGCATTTCCAAGAACTACATGAGCGATCCACTGGAGATCACGGTAGGATCAAAGAACGCCGGTAATGAAAACATCGAACATGTTTATTTCCCTGTACGCAATCATGAAAAATATGCTGCCCTGAAGCGCATCGCTGATTATCACCAGGAAATCTACGCGATCGTGTTCTGCCGTACCAAGATAGAGACCCAGCAGGTCGCTGACCGCCTGGTA
>DASULB010000052.1:0-3737 GCA_036278455.1 Chitinophagaceae bacterium
TAGGGGTAGCCCACTTGTCCACATAATTGCTGGGATTGAACTTGTCATAACTGCGCTGGGCCGCTTTATTGTTTTTATCCCAGTATGGTCCCCCGATATCCCAATTGGCGAACCACATCTCCTCGGTAGTACCATACCAGCTCTTCAGGTCAAAAAGCCCGTCATGCGCGATAAAGGTCTTGAAACGATGGGGCTGTAATCCTGCCAGCATATACACCGAATAACCGCCATAGCTGGCACCGACGCATCCCAGGCGGCTGGTGTCCACAAAAGGTAAATGGGCGATGGAGTCGATAGCGGACATATAATCCTTCATCGGCTGGCCGCCCCAGTCTTTGCTGATCTGCTCATTCCATTTAACGCCAAAACCGGGCAGCCCCCTTCTGTTGGGCGCCACGATGATGTAGCCGTTGGCCGCCATCAGCTGGAAATTCCAGCGGAAGGAATAGAACTGGGAGACTTCCGACTGCGGCCCGCCCTGGCAATACAGCAGCGTGGGATATTTTTTGGTAGCATCAAAATCAGGGGGATAGATCACCCAGACCAGCTCCTTTTTATCATCGGTGGTCTTTACCCAGCGGCTTTCAATTTTACCGGTCTTCAGATGACTGTAAACCGTGTCGTTGACATGGGTCAACGGACGCATCAACTTGTTTTTAAGGTCATAAGTAAAGAGTTCGGTGGCATGGTTCATGTCCTGGCGGCTGAGGACCAGGGTATCCCCTTTTTGTCCCACGATGCCATCCACATCAAAGACACCCCGGGTAAGCTGGGTGACCACCGGGCGGATGCGGGTCATCAGGTTTGCCGGCACCTGCACGCTGAACAGCTGGATCGTTCCCTCGACGGGTGCGGTAAAATAAATTACTTTCCCGTCATCGCCCCACCGGAAATTATTGATGGTCCCGTCCCAGGACGAAGTGAGGTTCAGCTTATAATATTTACTGCGCTCCATCACCACCAGATCATTTTTATCCGATTCGTAACCATCGGTTTTCATGCTGCACCAGGCCAGCCTGTCGCCGTCGGGACTGTATGCCGGCTGCGTATCATAGCCTTTCATACCTGTTGTCAGATTAATGGTCTTCCCCCTGCCCAGGTCATACTGGTAAATATCCGTGTTGGTGCTTACTGCGTAATCCTTGCCAAATTTCTTTTTACAGACATAGATAATATCCTGTCCATCGGGGCCCCACCGGAAATCCTCTGCGCCGCCATAGGGTTCCTGCGGACAGTCATAAGGTTCCTTCTCCATGATATCGACCGGCACGCCCACCCGACCGGTACTGTCGAAAGTCGCATAAAATACGTGGGAGAACTCCCCTGTCTGCCAATGATCCCAGTGCCGGTACATCAGGTTGGTATAGATCTGCACGTTGGACCTCGAGAGCTTGGGATAATAATCTTTCCCCCACACCCTTTTTACCTTTACTTTCCGGGAAAAAAGGATGTAATTACCCTGCGGTGAGATACGGATATGCTCCATCGGTTCAGCGGTATGGGTCAGTTGGCGGGCACCGGTACTGTCGGGGTTCATGACCCACCATTGGCCCTTGTAGGTATAGCCCAGCCTGCCGTCCCGGAGCACCTGGACGTCGCTTTCGTTACCGGGTGTGCCGGTCATTGGTCTGGCCTTGCCACCAATGAGTGGAATGGCATAAAGATTGCGCTCACCGGTATTTTTAGAGATGCTGTAACGGGTAACCCCGAAAACGACCTGTCCCGCCGGGGTGAGCGTTTCGGCGCTCACGCGGCCCAGTTTCCACAAGAGGCCGGGGGTCATTTTATCCTGCGCCTCCAGAGAAGCGGAGACCAGGCAAAAAAGCATGATAAAAATAGTGATCTGACTAAATAAACGTTTCATGGCATCCACTGTTAACATTTAAGAGGGCTAAAGTTAAGATAATTTAAAGATCCCTTGTTTAGTGCTAACTTTGCAGGCAGAAAATACGATCATTTGATAGAGAAAAAGAACATCACCGACGAGGAAGAACGCGCCATACTGGTAGGTCTGGTCACCGGTGAGCAAACAGAGAGGCAGTTGCGGGAATACCTGGAAGAGCTAAGATTTCTGGCGTTGACCGCAGGAGCCCATACCGTAAAGCAATTTATTCAGAAACTATCCCATCCCGACGCACGCACCTTCATTGGCAAGGGTAAGCTGGAAGAGATCAAATCCTATATTGCGGGGAAGAATATCTCGGTGATCATTTTCGATGATGACCTGACCGCTTCCCAGATCGCTAACATTGAGAAGATGCTGGGCGTGAAAACGCTGGACAGAAGTGATCTGATCCTGGACATCTTCGCCCGGCGGGCGAAAACGGCCCAGGCCAAGACACAGGTGGAACTGGCCCAGTACCAGCATCTGTTGCCACGGCTCAAAGGCATGTGGACCCACCTGGAACGACAGAAAGGGGGCATCGGATTACGTGGGCCGGGGGAAACGGAAATAGAGACCGACCGCCGTATCGTCAATACCAAGATATCACTGCTCAGAAAACGCCTGCAGGAAATCGACAAACAGGCGGTTACCCAGCGCAAAACGCGGGGCGAATTGATCCGCGTGGCCCTGGTGGGCTATACCAATGTCGGGAAATCCACGCTCATGCGCGTACTGAGCAAATCGGATGCCTTCGCGGAAAACAAGCTTTTTGCCACCCTGGATACGACCACCCGCAAGGTGGTTTACCAGAACACCCCTTTTTTGCTGAGTGATACGGTAGGGTTTATCCGGAAGCTGCCCCATCAACTGGTGGAGAGTTTTAAATCCACCCTTGATGAGGTGAGGGAAAGCGATATCCTGTTGCATGTGGTAGACATCTCCCATCCACAGCATGAAGAACAAATTGAGATCGTCAACCAGACTCTGAACGAACTGGGGGCGCAGGAAAAACCCACTTTGCTGATCTTTAACAAAATGGACGCGTACAAGCGACAGACCTTTGACGAGTGGTTATCGGAGGGTGTCAAGCAGGATATCCTGACACAACTATATGCCCAATGGGAATTCCGTACGCATGGCAATTGCATTTTCATTTCGGCATTAGAAGGCGAGCATATTGAACAGCTCCGGGAAACGGTCATCCGCAAAGTGCGGGAACAATACCAGGTAAGGTATCCTTATAAAACAATGTATTTTTAGAGAAGCGAAGTGAGGCGCCGGCGCAATCCATCGCCATCCGCGACCATCCCGGATTCCCGTTTTTTGATGTCAACCGGTCAATGATAAAGCAAGTCCGGAACTGTCAGTAGTCATTTTGAAATAAACATTCTGGATAAAATATCCTGGATAAGATATCCTGATTATACACTTTGAATCAAGACCTGAATACCGAGCAGATGAAGCCGTTCCTACAATACATTTTTCTGACGATCCTGCTTGCGGCTCCCTTGCTGGTGCATGGCCAGGAACTGATGGTATCCTCCCCTTTTACGACCGCAGCCTACCGCAAGCAATTTGACGCGGCGCTCCTCAAATACAGCATCTTACAGAACCTTTCAGCACCTCTGAATGACGCGGATGACGAATATGATTTCAAAAGCGCCTTTTGGCCCATGGAACTCATCGGCTATAAAACGGATTATGTCAAACAACGGCTGGTGTACGGTTTCAGCCGCGCTGCCGGTTGCAGCAAATCCTTTCAACGGGGCCTTGTGGAAATAGTCTATACGAATTGGCCTGAGGCGTTTCAAAGGCAGGTGACGGCCTTAATGCAAAGTACCACCGACCCGAA
>DASULB010000053.1:0-3514 GCA_036278455.1 Chitinophagaceae bacterium
TGACTAATGACGGCCAATATAATACGACCATGCTACAGAAGGCGCTGGCTGCTAATGAAGCGATCATCGGCCTTGGAATATATAAATTGTATCAGCCGGCGGATTACCGAAACATCTTCCTGGATAAAAACAATCCGGAGATCATCTTCGCTAAATATACAAACGGAGATCTTTTTATCGACCGTGAAAATGACATGGAACGCGATCTTGCTCCATCGGGGACCGGCGGTTTTACCAGTTACTGCCCGTTACAAAACTTAATTGATGAATTTGAAGTCATTGACGGGCAGACCTCCTTCATCCCTGCCACCTGGCAGGGTACGAAGCGGGTGGTGACCAATAATTCCGCTTATGATGATAATGATCCTTATAAAAATCGTGACCCGCGGTTTTATGCAGACATCCTTTATAACGGGGCCAAAAGGGGGAAAAACGGTTATACCGTTGAGTCTTATGTGGGGGGGAAGGACTCCCGGCAGTCAACGACCACCGCCTACTGGAATGCCAGCTGGTCTAGTTATTATGTCCGTAAATTTTGTGGAGAAGCAGAGGATGCCTACGGTGATGACCCGAGGTCGGATGTTATGTGGATCCATTATCGTCTGGGAGAAGTCTACCTAAACCTGGCCGAGATTTTATTTGAACTGAAAACAACCGACTCCCAGGGCCATGATGCTAAATGGTATGTCAATAAAATCCGGGAAAGGGCCGGAGTACCTCTTTTAAATACGGTAGACCGGGAGGCGATCCGCCATGAAAGAAGAATTGAACTTGCTTTTGAAGGAAACCGGTTCTTTGACGTACGGCGCTGGCAGATCTATGATAAGGTGATGGCAAAAGGACAATACGGCCTAAAATTAGATAAACAGCCCAACGGGACTTATGTAACCTCTTTAACCCCGATTGCGAATCCGGAAGGGAAATTCAATCCTCGATATTACTGGTGGCCGATCCCTGAAATCGAAATCCGGAAAAATCCCAGCCTTCCGCAAAGTCCCGGGTGGTGATTATTAACCGATGATTAATAAGGTAGCCGGCAAAGGGCATGGAAAGCTTAATTCTGTGCCCTGGCCACACCGGTAATGGTGTTTCCGTCCGGCCGGTCGATAAAACAAGCTCTTTTATCTAATTCTTATGATATGAAACGAATGATATTGCTTTTGTTAACGGCGTTGGCCTTATTACCCCTGCTGGATAGCTGTAATCAAAAGGGAAATGTTTCAGCAACTTCAGGTTTGAAAGACAGTTCCATCACGTTCAGTTCCTCTGACAGCGCGCTGAATAACACCTTCCAATGGGCTAAAATGCAAGCTTTAGCTTATGCATTTAAGGAAGATCCAGTCGGGATCTGGTATGAAGCAGGCCTCCCCGGGAGAGAAGTCTTTTGTATGCGGGATGTCTCTCATCAGGCCATGGGAGCTGAATTCCTTGGGCTGGGCGCCTATACTAAGAACATGCTTTATCTGATGGCGAAAAATATTTCCAATGAAAAAGACTGGTGTAGTTTCTGGGAAATCACCCGGCAAGGCGAGCCTGCTTTACAGGATTATCTCAATGATAAGGAATTCTGGTATAACCTACCCGCTAATTTTGACGTATTGGATTGTTGTTTTAGAATGTTTGAACTGACCGGCGACCTAGATTATGTATACGATCCGGTTTTTCTGAATTTTTACAGGAGGACGGTCTATGATTATGTGGAAAGATGGAACCTGAGCATGGATAAGATCATGGTACGGCCCCGGATCATGAACAACCCGCCTGGCAACAACCGAAAATTTAAGAATGCCCGCGGTATCCCCGGGTATAATGAGGGTGATGTTGATTATACGGTGGGATTAGATTTACTGGCCACGGAGCATGCTGCATTTAAATCCTATGCCCGATTGCAGCAACTTCGCCACCATGAAGATGAAGCGGCTAAGTTTTATAAGAAGGCAGCGGAAGTGGCTCAATTTATAGACACAGTATGGTGGGATAATCAACATAATACTTATTACACTCATCTCGATAAAGATCACAAGTTAAGTACCTACGGCGTTGGCCAAGCGTTGCTTTATTGGGGAGTTCCCGAAGATACGTTCAAGCTTCGTTCCCTGATCGATACGTTGGTCCGTAATCTTCCCAAGGATGCAGAAAGCAGTATTGAAGGTTTATCACATTTGCCGGAGATTCTTTACAAATATGACCAACCAGAATTGGCGGATAATATGTTAGCCTTTATTATGCAGAATGAACGGCGTGAATACCCGGAAGCATCTTTCAGCGTCATTGGTGCTATGGTGTCGGGCTTAATGGGTATCAGAACGGCACCTTATCCCGTCCAGGAATCTTTGATTACCGGTCATTACCCCGAGCAGATAATAATCACAAGACCCGGGTTGGGGGTAAATGTTAAATGGGCAGAGATCAATCGTGTGCCTATTAAAGGAAATGTCATTTCACTGCGGCACGAAGGTGAGGTAAAAACGAGTCTTACCAATGATGCGGGGCCTCAACTGCTGTGGAAGGCTTATTTCCCCGGGGCATACGACAGTTTACAACTTAACGGCCAATCAGTCCGGGCGCATACCGATACGCTTTTGGCTAACGGAAAGCCAGTATCCTGGGTCCTGGTGGTCGTGGGCGCTGGAGAAACCGGCCGTGTTCAATTGCCAGACTGAAAGATATTTAAAAGAGTTTAACCCCAGTTCTGAGAAGCTATCCACAGAGACCTTTTTTGTAAAATCAATTTTAAAAATCAATTCAATGAAGAAATGTATTTTAGGAATTATTACTTTGTTTGTAGTGCTTCATGCTTCTGCACAAAAATTTGAGCATTTAGCGATGACGCCCCCGATGGGATGGAATAGCTGGAATAAATATGGCTGTGATGTCAGTGAAAAGATTATAATGCAGATGGCGGATGCCATGGTTTCCAGTGGCATGAAAGAAGCGGGATATGAATATATTGTTATAGACGACTGCTGGCAGATAGACCGTGACGCCAACGGAGAGATTGTGATTGATAAACAACGTTTTCCGCACGGTATGAAATATTTGGCTGACTATATTCACGCCAAAGGCCTGAGATTCGGCATTTATTCCTGTGCCGGAACGAAAACCTGCCAGGGAAGACCGGGGGGCCGGGGTTATGAGTTTCAGGATGCGAGGACTTACGCACGATGGGGAGTGGACTACCTGAAATATGATTGGTGTAATCATTCGACGCAGGATTCAAAAGCCTCCTATTCGATCATGCGGGATGCTCTTTATAAGGCGGGGCACCCCATTGTTTTCAGCCTTTGCGAATGGGGCTCCACCAAGCCCTGGGAATGGGCTGAAGAAGTAGGCCATCTGTGGCGTACTACGGGCGATATAGTAGACCGGTGGGATGCTATGATCAGTATCTTTGAAAAACAAAAAGACTTATATCAATACGCAGGTCCGGGACATTGGAATGACCCCGATATGCTTGAGGTGGGTAACGGTGGCATGACGAATGAGGAATATAAAACACATTTTTCACTTTGGT
>DASULB010000054.1:0-8057 GCA_036278455.1 Chitinophagaceae bacterium
AACCAGGAAAGGTCTTCGCCGGCGCCGTTCTCCATCTCATGGAAAAAATCCCAGGGAGAAGGATGTTTGTAGGCCCAGTCCCTGATGTAACGGCGAAATGCGTAATCAAAACGGTCGGGACCAAGGATCACCTCCCGGAGCATCACCAGTCCGAAGGCCGTCTTGAAGTATTCCAGAGGGTGTACTTCTCCGGAAGGTAATGCGTCCGGGAGTGTGACGATGGGCGGGGTATCCGGCCTTTTGATGACCGCGGCGATCTCATCGGCGGGATTGCCACCGTGGGGCGCATATTCACCATCACGTTTGGGTGCGTATTCACCGTGATGGAAGTGTTGTTGCGCATAGATATCGATAAAAGTATTGAAACCTTCATCCATCCATGCGTAACGGCGTTCGTCACTGCCCACCACCATGGGGAACCAGTTATGACCGATTTCGTGGGACAACAGCGCGAACAGTGACTTGTTTTTCGATTTCCACCAGTCAAAAGTGATGCCGGGGAACTCCATGCCGCCCACCGGGCCCCCGACGTTGATGGCCACCGGGTAGGGATAAGGAAACCAGTGGCGGGAAAACAGTTCAACTGAATTTTTTAAATATTCCGTGGCCCTGCCCCAGGAACTGTCCCCGGCGCTTTCACGGGGATAAACACTCATCGCCAGGGAGGTTTTTCCGTCCGGCAAATTGATCCGGGCCGCATCCCAGATGAACGCGGCGGAAGCCGCCCAGGCGACGTCCCGGGTGTTATTCATGTGAAAATGCCAGGTGAGCCAGCCGGTGGAGGAAGCGCGGGTGGCGGGGACGCCGGTTTCAACCGGTGTCCGGATTAAAACCGTCTTATCGGAATGGCGGGCTTTCTCCAGACGCCTGGTCTCTTCAGGCGTCAGCACATCCCCCGGATTTTGCAACTTTCCCGATCCGGCTACGATCATGCCGGCGGGCAGGGCGATTTTGTAATCGATATCCCCGTAATCCATGTAGAATTCGCCCCCACCCAGAAAGGGCAGCGTATTCCATCCCAGCAGGCCGTCATACACTTCCAGGCGTGGATACCAATAGGATACGTCAAACACGCGTCCACCCTTCGTGTCCAGGTAGCCGGACCGGCCGCCGCCGCCGGAGGGCTGCAGGATATAGTCATAGCTGATCAGCATTTGGAGGACACCGCCGCCGGCTTTTAACGGAGCGGGCAGGCGCACCTGCATGCGCGTATCATTAATGAGGTAGGGAACGTCTGCCGTCTTTCTGCCTTCCACGAGTTGCACCTGATGAATATGGAAGCCGGCAGTATTTTCAGGGGCGTCCGGATGCCGCATCACGTTAGCACGGGAATCACTTCTGTCGATGTTTTGGTCGAGCTCCAGCCAGATGAACGGGAGCCGGTTCGGACTGTTGTTGGTATAGGTGATTTTTACTTCACCGCGGATCATTTTGGTGGCCGTATCGAATTTTGCCGTTACCCGGTAGTCTGCCCGGTTTTGCCAGTAATGCGGACCGGGCGCGCCATCAGCGCTGCGGTAGGTGTTCCCGTTATGCGGATAGAACAAGGGGGCGAACGCCTGATGCGCGTCATAGGTTGACTGTGCAGTAGCCATTATGCCCGGTAAGAGAAACAATAGGATCAGAAAAAAAGATAGCGTTTTTTTCATAGTCTGAAGATTTTGGAATGATCCCTTTTCCTGCAAATAGCGGGAGGGTTTCACCAGGTTCGCCGCGATGAATGGTTGTTTATTTTTAGGAGGCGTTAAAAGTTCTTTTATTCAATTAGTCCATCGGATGCTTGTATAATTCAAAAGTGCTCCTTTATTTCACCCTGTTTTTGACTAATTTATGATATTGATTATCAGTGCATGACGCTTATTTTTTTGTCTTATAAGGGCTTCTTATTCAACCACCAGGTAAAAAAAGACGGTTATTTCACAGCTTTGGGTCTAAATGCGATGTTGCATGGTGCTCTTTTGTTGAGTGGAATCTTTTATTCCGGGAGACCAGCCAGTAAAACCATCACTACATATGGTATCGGGTGGTTATTTTTATTGAGCCAGGCCCTGAACACCATCTGTTGATTATCATTATATTAAGATGCACTTTCGCACACTTTCGCACAATTTCGCACATTTTCGCACATCGATGCATAAGGGTCTGTAAGAGGTCAAATTCCTGGGCATGATGTCCCTATTTATTGATCTCTCACCTTTTGACACTGGGTCTTACCTTCTTTCTTTATGCTCATAAATTTTACAAAGTTCACTCAGGCCCATTCGCTTATTCCAGCGGGCATGGGTAAAAATACAAAACCCCTGCTTTTCAGCGGGGGTTTTGTGCGATAGACGGAAATCTGATTATTTGAAATCGGCGTCGGTTAATCCGCTGTTTACTTTGAGGTTTTTTACTTTTAATTCAATGTTCATGCCTCCGGCCGTAGTGCCGATGGTAAAGGGGAATTTGATCCCATTGACCTCCTGGTAATCGCTGTAGGTAGTGGCCGAATTGTTTCCCGCCATACCCGGGGAGGGATTCTCCGCGATTTCTTTCACCTTCAGACCGGTCTTAACGTCATAGTAAGAAGTGGAAACGTTGCCCTCAGGGTCGGTTACCTTCAGCACATAAGCGTCCTGATCATTCACCGGTTCGATGCTTTCCAGTGAAAGCTGGTAACCCGGCTTCAGGTATTGTTGCTCATGGAAAAGATGCAATTCATCCTGCAGTGATTTTTTGGCGTCTTCGCTGACGGGCATATCCTGTCCCATGCGTTGCATGGTGACCGAATCGCCGTTCATGAGGATTTTGGAAACCACCCGGTTATCCATGGACGGCAGGGTCACCTCCATTTTGAACTTATCGGGCATTTTATACTCCCTTGTGATGACGATGTCCTGTCCCTGTATGGAGCCGGCCGCCTGGATCGTCAGGTCCTTCACCGTTTTCAGCTTGCTTTCCCCGCCGATGGCATCCAGGTATTTTGTTACGACGCTTTCAGCGGTGACGCCTGCCGGAACGGCTTTTTTCTCGATCGCCTTCCATTCATTATTTTGGGAATTAACATCGGGCAGTACATTGTCCGGATCAAGCACCACAGATTTCAGCTTGCTGGTGGAAGGATAGGCGAAGGTCCAGGTGGCGCCCCGTTGCCAGATCTCCACGGGCAGCGTGAAGGTACTGTCTTTGCCGCTGGCCTCGGTGACCTGAACGATGGCGGGAAGCGCCATTTTATCCAGGTTCTCAATAGTGATGAGCGCACCCCTTGAAGGATCGTCATCCTGGTATTTGACGTCGTCGACTGCCTGATCCAGG
This sequence comes from Chitinophagaceae bacterium, assembly GCA_036278455.1. Taxonomy (GTDB): domain Bacteria; phylum Bacteroidota; class Bacteroidia; order Chitinophagales; family Chitinophagaceae; genus FW021-bin31. The sequence goes on from DASULB010000054.1 coordinate 3,295, forward strand.
CGATCGTTGGTAAAGAACCATTCCCGCCAGAACCACGCCAGGTCTTCCCCTGCGGCGTTTTCGATGCTGTGGAAAAAATCCCAGGGCGTCGGATGCTTGTAGGCCCAATTGTGGGTATAGGTACTAAAGGCGTAATCAAAGCGGTCTTTGCCGAGGATAACATTTCTGAGGAGTTCCAGCCCCATGGCCGGTTTGGAATAAGCGGCAATGCCAAGATTGTAGGCCTGGGTGACATCCGGTATGGTCAGGATGGGGTCCATGCCTTCGCGGAACATGTACCCGGCCTCGGTGTGGCGGTTGGTCTGGTGATAGAATTCGCCCTTGTTGAACCATTTGGTGCACTCATCATTGATAAAGGTGTTAAAGCCTTCATCCATAAAAGGATATTTGCGCTCGTTGCTGCCCACGACCATGGGATACCAGCTGTGGCCGAATTCGTGGATGGTGACACCCCACAACCCTTCTCCGGAGCTTTTGTATCCGCAGAACACAAAGCCTGGATATTCCATGCCATGCACGTTGCCGGCGACGTTGGTGGCGACGGGGTAAGGAAAGGGATACCATTTTTCAGAATAATGTTCGATGCACGCCTTGGTGAATTCCGTGGAGCGTCCCCATGCGCTGTCACCGGCGCTCTCTACCGGATAGACCGATTGGGCCAGCGCTTTTTTGCCGTCAGGCAGATTGATACGGGCGGCATCCCAGATGAACGCCTTGGAGGCGGCCCAGGCCACGTCGCGGGTGTTGTCCATGTGAAAATGCCAGGTCAGCATGCCCTTCCCCGGGCGTGACGCCGGATCGGTCACCTCGGCGGCCGTGCGGATGAAGATGGTCTTATCGCTTTTTGCCGCCTGGTCCAGGCGGTCGCGTTCAGTGGAAGTGAGCACATCCTTGGGGTTTTGCAGTTTCCCGGCGCCCACCACGATCATGTTCGCCGGCGCAGTGACCGAGTAATCGATGTTTCCGTAGTCCAGGTAGAACTCTCCGGCACCCAGATAGGGGATCGTATTCCACCCTTCAACATCGTCAAATACTTCCATGCGGGGGTACCACTGAGCGATCTCATAGATCCACCCGTTTTTGGTATCCAGTCTGCCCATGCGGTCGGTACCGTATTGCGGGATCGTGAAAGCGTAGGCTATTTTGATCTTGATCGTGCCGCCCGTCGCCTTAAGGGCATCTTTCAGCCGGATCTGCATACGGGTATCGTTGACGAGGTAATCGGCTTTGGTGCTTTTGCCGTGGTCTTCGATGGTGACCGATTTCAATTCAAAACCGTTCGTAAAGCTTTTATTGGCGAAACGCCCGCCGGATACCGGCTGGGTGGCTTCACCGCGTGAATCTTTCCGGTAGATATTCTGGTCCATTTGCAGCCACAAAAACGACAGGTTGTCGGGACTGTTGTTCTTATAAGTGATCTCTACGGTGCCGGTCAGGCGCTTCTGGGTGGTATCCAGGGTGCAGGCGATCTTATAGTCCGCCTCGTTCTTCCAATACGCCGGTCCAGGCTGGCCGTTCGCGCTGCGGTACTGGTTGCCATAATGGGGATAAAATAATGGCGCCCACAAGGAATGGGCGTCATAAGTTGATTGTGATGGAGCCGTTTGATTCTGGCCGTTTACCATGCCGGTAAAAAGGCATAACAACGCCAGCAATGCCAGCTTCATAAATGGTTTTGGTTGCATAAATGATCATTAATGGTTTAAAATAATACCGGGAGGTGCCGAAAACGGGCAAAATCAAAGGGTTGAAAGCGTTTTTCCATGACGGGTCGGCTCTTTGCAGTACCGGCTGTTGCTAATAGTTTATGACCTGTTCTTCGATACCCGCGGGTATCTCCCGGAACGCATACTGTTGCGTTCGCAGCTGCGGTTCGAATCCGGCTTCCCGGATGGCATCCTGGATGGTCTTATAGGTAAAGCGGTGCGGTGCACCGGCGGCGCTGACTACATTTTCCTCTATCATGATGGACCCGAAATCATTGGCGCCCCCGTAAAGGCATAACTGGGCGACCTTTTTACCTACCGTCAGCCAGGAAGCCTGTATATTCTTCACATTGGGCAGCATGATCCGGCTCATGGCGATCATCCGGAGATACTCCTCGTCGGTGACCAGGTTGTGTACCCCGCGTATTTTTGTCAAAAGCGTATCCACGTCCTGGAAGGTCCAGGGGATGAAGGCGGTGAAACCTGAAGCATCCGCGGGTTTTTCGCTTTGCACCTGCCGGAGGGCGGCTAAATGTTCAAAGCGTTCCATGACCGTTTCCACATGGCCGAACATCATGGTGGCGGATGTGGGGATGTGCAGCCGGTGGGCCGTGCGCATCACATCCAGCCATTCCTGCGCGCCGCACTTGCCTTTGGAAACCAGCCGGCGTACCCGGTCGTTCAGGATCTCGGCGCCGGCACCGGGAAGGCTGTCCATACCTGCTTCCCGCAGGGCGATCAGCACTTTTTCATGGGTGCTGTTTTCCAGCTTGGTGATGTGGGCCACCTCGGGAGGGCCAAGCGTATGCAACTTGATGGTAGGGAAAAGCCGCTTTATTTCCTTAAAGGTGTCGACGTAAAAACTTAAACCCAGGTCAGGATGGTGTCCACCCTGCAGCAATAACTGATCGCCGCCGTAGCGGATGGTTTCCTCTATTTTTCTTTTGTATTCGGCTATGCCGGTGATGTAAGCGTCGGGGTGGCCGGGGATGCGGTAAAAATTACAGAATTTACAGTTGGCGATGCAGACGTTGGTCGTGTTGACATTGCGGTCGATCTGCCAGGTGACCTTGCCATGGGGAACCTGTATCTTCCGGAGTTCATTGGCCAGGTGCATTAATTCGGCCATGGGGGCGTTCTCAAACAGGTATACGCCTTCCTCAGGTGACAGAAAGGCAAAGTCAAGTGCTTTGCTGTAAAGATCATTCAGATTCATGGCTGCTGATTTTCCCTGCATATTTTCCTCCTATTTTTCCCTTGCATCTTTCGTCGCATCTTTCCTTGCAAGCAGTGCAAAAATAAGGTAATTTACAGAGACGGGCCCGAAGGGTATTTACCATTTGTCACAATTAACCAAAACGGCGTGCCGGCTACCGGTTTTAAAATTATGGTTGCCGGCTGCCGAAAGGTCTGAAAAAGGTGTAATTTGGAAGGGATAATCGGAAGATAAAGCGCTTATGGCATTTCGTTGTTGCATTTTCGGCCTGTTGATCATGGTGTGTTCTTCCTGCACGTTGCTGCGGAACCTGCGGGGGGGCCGGACTGATCTGGTGTCGGACCCGGACGGTCCGCCGGCGTTACTGGTTACCAAAATCCCGTTTGTTCAGTTTACCGGCGGCGTCATCATTGTCAGAGGAATGATTGGTGATCTGCCGGACACGCTTAACTTTATACTGGACACGGGCTCGGGCGGTATCTCCCTGGACTCCACCACCTGTGAAACACTGGGGCTGAAAAGGCATGCTTCCGACCGCTTTATCCGGGGTATCGGAGGCATCAAGCCATTATTTTATACCGGCAACAAAAGGTTGGTGTTCCCGGGCCTGCGCATCGACAGCCTGAATTTCCACATCAGCAATTATGATTTTATCAGCTCGGTCTATGGCGTAAAAATCGATGGCATTATCGGTTACAGCTTTTTGAAAAGATACATCATCCAGGTGAATTACGACAGCATGAAACTGTTCCTTTACACGCCGGGACGATACAGCTACGGGCGCGGCGGCGAATTGCTGAAGCCAAACATTCAGAACATACCCGTCATCGCGGCGCCGCTTAAAAATGAGATGGACGTCTATTCCAGTTATTATTTTGATATGGGGGCGGGGCTTTGCCTTATGCTTTCCAACCGTTTTGTAAACGACAGCTGTCTTTTTTGCAAACCCCGCCAGCGCAGGCATAAGTTTATCAAGACCGAGGCGCAGGGGCTCACCGGCAAAATAGAGATGAAACAGACCGTCGTGCAGGGCCTCCGGATCGGAAGGTATTATTTTCACAACGTCCCCACCTATCTTTTCGATGACGTGAGCAATGTAACGGACTATCCCAGGCTTGGCGGCCTGGTTGGCAATGATCTTTTGCGCCGCTTTAATGTCACGCTCAATTATCCCCAGGGGGAGATCTACCTGAAACCCAACTCCCATTTCCACGATCCCTTTGACTATTCCTATACCGGGCTGGTCATGTATTTTATTGACGGCCAGGTGGTCATTACCAGCATAACGGAGGGCTCTCCGGCGGACAAAGCGGGTTTTAAATCGGGTGATGTTGTCCTGTCGGTTAATAACAACTTCTCGAACAACATCCAGCAGTACCGGGAGCTGCTGAAGGCCACCGGAAATAAGGTGCAGGTGATCATCCTGCGGGATGGCGTATTGAAAGCCATGAAACTTCCAATAAAAAGTATCTTGTGACGTTTTTGAGAGGTTGTACTGAAATGATTCACTTTTCCAGGGTTGCAGGATATGGTATGGTGGCGCTTTGCCTGACTTTTCAGGCGGCGGGGCAGCGCGTGCGAAAAACCAGGCCAATGGCGGTCATTCCTTTTCGCCTGGAAGGCTCCCAGCTGCTTTTTCCCGTGACCATCGGCGGGAGTGCGGACACCCTGCATTTCTTGTTCGACACCGGCTGCGAGGTGAACGTGCTCTCGGTACAGGCGGCCATCAGGCTGGGGCTAAAAGATCAGGGGAACGGCGGACTGAGCGGCTGGCGCAAGGGAATGGCCATGATGCCGCGGACGCAGGCCACAGAGATCACCATCGGGGGATTGTCCGTTCC
>DASULB010000055.1:0-3269 GCA_036278455.1 Chitinophagaceae bacterium
TCCCGCTTGGCGATCACCTGAAAATAGGGAGCCTGTCTCTTGATCTGGATAAGCTGGCATCGCCCGCCAGGTACACGCTGTCGGTGAGCGCTCCGGGCACCGGTATTTCAAACCAGTGGAATTTCTGGGTATACCCTGCGCAGGTGGATACTGTAAATGCCTCTTCTGTTATCATTGCCCACCATTTTAACGATGAGGTGGAAAAGGAGCTTCAGTCAGGCAGGACGGTTTTATTATTACCCGATTCAGCGTCCATAAAAGGAAGGCTGCCGATCTGTTTTACTGATTTCTATTGGACGGCCTTTGGCCTTACAGGCGGGGAGTCTTCTGCTGACGGCCTGCTTTGCGATCCATCGGATCCCGTGTTTAAGTATTTTCCCACGTCCTTTCATACTGACTGGCAGTGGTGGGACTTGCTGACCCATGCGCGACCAATGATACTGGATTATTTCAAAGATCCGGCTCCCTTTCCAAAAACTTACCGGCCATTGGTCCAAATGATAGATTCCTGGAAGGTAAACCGGAAGCTGGGCGTATTGATCGCAGGAAAAGTAGGCAGGGGAAGGCTGATGATTTGTTCGATTGATCTGGAGCATCACCTCGATAAGCGGCCGGCCACCAGGCAATTCAGGTACAGTCTGCTGAAATATATTACCGGTGGGGGGTTTAACCCGGCTGCGCGTTTAACGCCGGCAATGATTAGAAACCTTTTTATTCAATAGACTGGGTAAACAACCCAGAGAAAAAAATAGGTGCTGATGAAACGCATTTATATTTTAGTTGTTATTTGTATCGCTGCATTTCAGTTACAAGCGGCTGTTCCCGATACCGCCATTACCATAGACGGCAACATCAGCGGAATGCGTTTTGATGGTGTGGGTGCCATCAGTGCGGGTGCTTCATCGCGTTTGCTTTATGACTATCCTGAGCCGGAACGGAGCCAGATACTGGATTATTTATTTAAGCCGGATTACGGCGCTTCCATGCAACTTTTGAAAGTAGAGATCGGAGGGGATATGAATTCCACTGATGGATCCGAACCAAGCCATGAACATGGGCCGGATGATCTGGACTGTGGCCGGGGTTATGAGTGGTGGCTGATCAGGGAAGCCAAGAAACGTAACCCTGATATAAAGTTAATAGCATTGGCATGGGGTGCGCCCGGATGGATCGGAAAGTTCTGGTCACCCGCCATGATTGATTATTTGATGGACTGGCTGGATTGCGCCCGGTCAAATGGCATTACCATCGATTATATTGGCGGCTGGAACGAACGCGGCTGGAACGCGGATTGGTACATTGCCCTTGACAGCGCATTAAACAAAAAGTTTCCACACGTAAAGATCATTGCCGCCGATGATGTTCGGGATCCCTGGTCCGTAGCCACGGAAATGACCCATAATGCTGCGCTTAAAAAGGCTGTAGATATCGTGGGGGTGCACAGTGCATGCGGGTGGCGGACATATTATACGAAATGCCCCAGCACGGCAGACGCCAGAAGTCTGGGCAAACCATTGTGGAACAGCGAGCACAGCTCGCTTAGCCACAATGTCGGAGCGCTCCCATTGGCGCGGGCCATGAATCGCCTGTATATTGAGGGAAAAATTACGGGTAATATGTGTTGGTCACTTGTTTCTGCCTGGTATGCGAGTTTCCCGATAGCGGATACCGGGCCGCTGTTGGCAGAATGGCCATGGTCCGGCCATTATGAGGTCGGCAAGAGCATTTGGGTTTATGCGCATACCGCCCAGTTTACCAGGCCCGGATGGCATTATATGGATAAGGCCTGTGGATTTCTACCTTCGGGTGCCAGTTTTGTCACGCTTCGATCACCTGACCGCAGCGAGTTTACGACGATTATTGAGGCTGTAGATGCCAAAACACCTCAGCAAATAACTTTTTCCCTGAAAGGCCGGTTATCAGATAAACCGGTGCATGTTTGGGAAACAAATCTGCTCTCCGGCAGGGCAGAAGACTATTTTAACCATGTGAAAGATGTGAGGCCTCTAAACGGGGTCGTTAAAATTAAAATACAGCCTGGCTGTTTATATACCCTGTCCACGACAAGTGGTCAGCATAAAGGAAGCGCAGCATCTAAGTCCGGTATAGACGCCCAAATGCCGCTACCCTTTAAGGAAGACTTTGAAGGCTATCAAACAGGAAAGCTTGCGCGCTATTTCTCGGACGTCAACGGCGCCTTTGAAACGGCATCCTGCGATGGCGGCACCCAAGGACTTTGTTATGAGCAAATGGGAACAGGGGAGCCGGTTACATGGATTGATCGGGGGATGCCACCGGCTACCATTTTGGGGGATCCCCGATGGTGGGGGGATTACAAAGTAAGTGTGGATGTATATCTCCCGCAAAAAGGCTATGTAGAGCTGCTGGGGAGAGTATGCGCCCAGGAGGGCCTCAGCATTGCCGGTTACCACCTGCGGGTAAATACGAATGGCGATTGGAAACTGTACAGTGAAGGATTTCGAAAAAAAGACAGCACATTATTAGAGGGCAGCACAGCGTTTACGGTTAAAAAATGGCACAAGCTGGGCTTGGAAATGCATGGAAGCCGGATCAGGATCTGGATTGACCACAAAAGCGTCGGGTCGGTTGATAATAAAGACTATATCACCGGACAAATAGGGCTGCTGGTTAGTCCCTGGCAAAAGGCTCAGTTCGACAATGTAGTGATTCGCAAAACGGGCGATTGGCCACATTTCATCAATAAGAAAAACATGCGTGCGTGGGCAAGCAGTGCCCATGCGGCAAATTATAAAGGGTATGACTACGTGGCCGCCCATGCGGTGGATGACAGGCCGGAGACGATCTGGCATAGTGAATGGGAGCCAAAGGCAGCGCTGCCGCAATCACTGACCATAGATATGGGCCGGCTTTATCAGGTGGAAGGCCTTGTCTGTCAGCCGAGACTGGATGGTACAGACAAGGGAATGATCACTACCTGTAACGTCTATATCAGTAAGGACGGTACACATTTTAAAAAGGTCGACTCCGGAAAATGGCATCCCTCCCCCGGTTCGAAGGCCATTCAGTTTGCCCATAAAATGCAGGCGCGTTATATCAAGGTAGAAGCGACGGCCGGTATAGCGCATATGGCAGCTGTCGGGGAGATCAGTATCATGGAAGCACCTGCTCTTTAAGCTGTCTCCTTTGGAGATTATTTCTATATTTATCGCATGAAAAACCTCAGTTTTTTCTTGATCTTGTTACTGGCAGCCGCAAAGCCTTCCATGGGACAGAGTCAGGCAGATACC
>DASULB010000056.1:0-13461 GCA_036278455.1 Chitinophagaceae bacterium
TACCACTGTCTTTTCTGTTCTATCTTTTCTCCGGTATAGTATTTTTCCTCAGAGGTGGTGGCCAGCTGCCTGATGCCAAGATCCACACCGATCATATCGGATATTTCCATCCCCTTTTCTTCCGGAATATCGCAGGCGGCATTCAGGTAAAATTTACCCCTGACCATACAGAGGTCGCTTTCTCCTTTCTGATATTTGAATAGCTCCTTTTGGGATGCTCCCATTATATAAGGAATGGTAAGTCTTCCTGCCACCGTCCATATGCTTACCGTCTGTTCCCACCGATGGTAGGTAAGAATCCTTGCGTCATACCCAAAAGCCCCCGAAGGCTTAAAGACATGCTTTATTTCCTTGTCCTTTTTCTAGCTGTCCGCTACCTTTGCGATGGCTCTGATCACTATTTGTGCAGACAGCCCTGTGCGGAACCGGATATCATGGTAGCAGCTGTGATGAAGGTTAAACCGGGTAAAGGTTTGCTGCTCAAAGGCGATGGTTGATATCTCATTACAGGCTTTATTCGCCTCCTTCAAGGTTCGCCTGAGCACATGATGTTGCTCTGGTGTAGGCTGAAGCTGTATTTGGGCTATCTTGATCATCAAGAGCAAAGGTAGTGTCGCTAATCATAATAACCAAAAAAATTAGTAGATCGTTGTAAATATTCCGCTAAAGCCTACACCTAAAGGTGTGGGTTTCTCAAACTCCCGGAATGGAGACAATGAAAGTGGAGCAGGTGTGTTAATTCATATTACTCCCATTTGTAAGTTTCTACGATTGCATCGCATATCTTTTTGCAAAACTGAGGTTCTATTTGACCCAGTTTCTTTTTAAGCCGGAGTTTATCTAATCCTCTTATTTGATCTATCATAGCTTGACCTTTTTTCCCTTGGAAGGTGCAATTGACACGAGTGGGATAACTGCGAATCGTAGTAGTGAGTGGAATAACGGTTATAGTATTCAGATATTTATTACAGGATCGGGAGAAACAACAATACAAGGTCTGGTTTTCTTTATTTCACTACCTTTTGTCGGGTCTAATTCAATCAACCAGACATCGAACCGTTTAATTCTTTTTATCATTTCCATTCCCATTCTGAATAATCAATCTCATTTTCAACGCCTTCAAATACATCTTTTTCAGGGTTTTCACCGGCTGCTATCGCTTTGGCAAAAAGCGCATCCCATTCCTCCCGTGGCGGAACAGTCCCTTCCCTATCTGGCCGGATGACAAGCCCTTCTTTGGTGGAGCAGATAATCACCTTTTCTCCAAGGCTTTCCAGGAATTTTTTAGGTATCCTGATACCTTTTGAATTACCGATTTTGATGATATTGGTATGATGAGCAGCTTGCATAAAGCAAAGATGGTAAAAAGTTATTACATAAGTGGGTACATTTTCATTTCTTTCTTCTACCTCCTAAATGTCCCTGCGGACAATCCTACCAGGCGTTTACCTTTTCTCAAAAAAATTATTATATCTTTAGCGCGTGACGATCGTTTCATGAGGCAGTCCTTTCGATTTTAGATACAACGCCAGGCAACGAATTCTGATATTGCCATTCTGATCCTCGCTGAACTCATTAAAGAGCTCATCTTGCTGCTCTTGAGAAAATTCAATTTGTACAAAGATAATAATGTTAAATTAGTGGCCGCTATTGTATACATGCGGGAACTTATCGCTCTCGACCGGAATTGGCAGGGGCAGGGGTAATTTACAGGCGTGTTCGTTTTTTTCTTTGCTCGGAGTGTGGTCTTGTAAAAACGATGCCCTGAGCAATACATGGGAAAGATTGAAAAAGATAACGGATAAAATATACAGTGATGTACCCTTTCCTAGGGAGACCTTCGGTGTCTCAAGAGAGGTTACAGATGCCTCTTTATCCGTCGGTTAAAATAGGCCTCAAACAGCACGGCATCTTTCCTTTTCAATTTCTTCCTGCTACGTATGGATTCTTTCTTATCTCCACCACTTAGGGATTTTTGTACTTCCAGCAACAGCGCATAGCTTTCAAGCGCTTGCCTGTGCTCTTCATCAAGGACTTTCAGATCATCTGTTACTGGTATCAAAGGCAGGATGTCGTGGATCCACCCATAGGCAGGCGCCTTTGCGGGACCGTAGTTTTGAATGATTTCCTTCAGTCCGTCAGGATCCATCCTGTTAACGGGTGCTTCGTAAGGATGTTGCAACAAAGCCATGGCGTAATAGCGACGGGCCCCAGGCCGATCACCGTTCAACCAATAAGCCTGCGCCAGCAGGTAAGGTAACTGGTGCACTTCAGGGTGTGCTTCGATGGATTGCGCGATCAGCTCCTTCGCCTTCTCGTAATCCCGGATGCTCAGCAACTGATCAAAAACGATTTCTATCGTCTTAAAATCAAGATCACCTCCGTCGCGTAAAAGATGGGAGATGCGCCGGAGCAGGGCCTTTCTGAACGCCATCATTTTCGGGGTAAAGGGATACTGGATGTAGTCCGCCAGTATACTTCGGGGGCTGGTACCAGTCCCCGTGGATGCCGTGGTATCAGGGGCGGGTTGTATCCGTGGTTGCCAATACCGGCAGGCGTTGATGGCAGCGTGGATCGACTCCTGATCCTCCTTGCCCAAATGCAAGGCCCCGTTGAATTCCTTAATCGCCTCCGGGAGCGCCAGGGCCGAAAAGTGCCGGTACCCATTTTCCAGTGACACATTATCCCATAAAGATGGTTGAGAAACGCTCATGATATCCTGATGTTAAGTTGGTTTGTATATTGCGTCCATGGCTTGCAATCGAGACGCAAATTTTGTTAATTTTGACTATAATGAGAAATGGTTTTTACGCCCCGTGTAAAAAAACCTTTCCAGGAGGATTGCCTGGAAGGGTTTCGATAGGAGCGGATGCCCTTAAATACGTGTTACCGGAGAAGTAATCACGGAAAGGAGCAAGACTGATGAAGGGAAAATAGGGCAAGGTTGTTACGCAGACAAAAAATGTAAAACTGAAGTAATGTAAGTAAAGATTAAGGACGGGGGGCAATTCGCTATCACGCCCATCTGGAAACGCAATCAGGCTTAAGAACTGCTTTCAGGATACGGCCGAAAATGATTTACACGATCTTTACGGCGATCTTGCCCCTTACATGTCCCTGCTCACTGGCCCGGTGCGCTTCAGCTACCTCATCCAGTCCTATGATCTTTGAAATGACCGGTTTAAACTTTCCCTCGTCAAGCAGCCGGGCCAGCAACCCTAATTGATCGGGATAAGATTGAGCCATGTAGCCTTTGACAACGATGTCCCTTGCTTCGGCTTCCCCCTGGTTCTCCGGTTTGACCGTGGTGACGAGTTTCCCGCCATTATTCAATACCAAGAGCGATTTTTTCTGGACATCACCCCCAAGTGTATCAAAGACCAGGTCGACATCCTTTAGAAGCTCCTCAAAGTTTTCAGTTTGATAGTCGATTACCTCATCGGCACCGAGGGCCCCGACCAGTTCGATATTTGCCTCCGATGTGGTGCCGATCACAAAAGCGCCTTTCCAGTGAGCGAATTGCACCGCAAAGGTACCGACACCCCCGGAGGCAGCCTGGATCAGTACCCTTTGTCCTTTCCGCAGCTGGCCCTGGTCAAATAATCCCTGCCAGGCCGTAAGCCCTGCCAGGGGGATTGCCGCCGCATGCACATGATCCACACTTTGGGGTTTGAAATTCACTTCATCCGCCCGGACCACGATGTATTCCGCATAGGTGCCGTTCCGGGTCGGATCCGGGCGCCCGTAGATCTCATCACCTTGTTTGAAACGCTGCACGTCGCTCCCTGCCTGTTCGACGACGCCGGACAGGTCCCATCCCGGTGTGAAAGGGAAGGTGATCGGAAACCTGCCTTTACTTGCTCCTTTTCGTATTTTCCAGTCAATGGGGTTAATACTGGTGGCATGGACTTTTACAAGTACTTCATCGGCAGCGGGCCGGGGGATCGGGACATCCTCCATTTTAAGAACTTCCGGTCCCCCGAAAGCATGTATTCTCAGCGCTTTCATTGAGTCTCTTTTATAATTTTGCCGGATCAGATAGTCAGCGATCCCGGGTTGTCAGTTCAACAGGACAATGCAGGTAAGGCCACAATTACAATGCCAGTGAACTGTCAAAAGCGGTGGATTTTTAAGATTGGTTAAAGACTGCCAGGCTTTCCGGTGTGGAGCGGTTAATTGACTTTTCGCCATATTTTTTCGGTGCACACCTTCCTGTATTTTGATACATATGGCGCCTGCCTGAGTGTTTCCTTGCTTCCCAGCGCCAGATAACCGAGCTGCTCCAGGCTTTCATGAAACAAACGGAGGACCCTGATCTGAAGCGCACTTTCGAAATAAATTAAAACATTGCGGCAAAGGATCAGCTGAAACTGGTTGAAGGAACTTTCCGATGCCAGGTTATGCGTGGAAAAAACGAAGTGTTTTTTTAACTCCTTTCGGAACAGCACATGATCATAGCCGGCGGTATAATAACTGCTGAATTCTCCCCGCCCGCCCGCTTTCAGATAGTTTTCGGTATATTGTTGCATACTGGCCACCGGAATAATGCCGCTGGAGGCCTTTTTGACCACCTGGGGATTGATATCGGTAGCGTATAACAGCGATTTATGCAAGAGGCCGGCTTCTTTGAGCAGGATGGCCATGGAATAAACTTCCTCGCCTGTGGAACACCCCGCGTGCCATATACGGATAAAGGGATAAGTGGCCAGTACAGGGAACACCTCTTTGATGAGCGCTTTGAAGAAGGGCGGGTCCCGGAACATTTCCGTTACATTCACCGTGATCTGTTCAATAAAACGGTTGAAATATGCTTCATTCGATCTGATGCGATAACGGAACTCCGCAAAGCTGCCGAAGTGGTCAAGCGCATAGAGCCGGTTAATCCTTCTTTTTAAGGAAGCTTTGGAATAATCTGTAAAATCATAACCATATATATCCAATAGATCGGTCAGCAATACCGTTACCTGCTGTTCATTTACCTCCGTATCCATAAATCACCTATTACCATTATCGTTTACAAATAGCGCTCCAATATGCTGAGCATCAGTTCCACATTCACCGGTTTGGATACATAGGCGTCCGCGCCGGCGGCGATGCATTTTTCCCGGTCCCCAGGCATGGCCTGGGCGGTCACCGCCACCACCGGAAGATGTCCCAGGGCCGTATCTTTTTTGAGCAGCGCCATGGCTTCGTAGCCATCCGTTCCGGGCATCATCATGTCCATCAAGATGATGCCGATGTGCCTATTTTCCCGCAACAGCTGAATGCCCGACTGGACATCGGCGGCCGTGAGACATGAGTAGCCTTTTGTCTTTAAGATCAGTCTCAGTGCAAAAATATTCCGGCTGTCATCATCGATGATCAGTACCGAGGGAACGGGGGTGTCCATATTTTCCAGATTTAAGTCTGTTTGCTAAAATAACCATATCCGTAACAGAGAAACCAGCTGGTCGATGTCAACCGGTTTGGAAATATAATCGGAGGCGCCTGCCGCGATACATTTTTCCCGGTCACCCATCATGGCTTTGGCCGTTACGGCGATAATCGGCAGATTTTTAAATCTGGCGTGCCGGCGGATCTTAGCAGTGCTTTCATAGCCGTCCATATCCGGCATCATCATGTCCATCAATACGACCGCTGTTTCAGGATGCTGCTCCAGTCGTTCCAGGGCTTTACGGCCGTCCGTTGCGGAAATCACCTTCATATCATGTTTCTCGAGGTATTTAGTGATCGAAAAAATATTACGCGCGTCATCATCCGCAATAAGTACCGTTTTGTCCTTTAATATTTCATTCAGCCTGCTTTTGTGCTGTGCACTCCTGGCGGTACCGTTCTGATCCGTTTCGCCGATCAGATGCAGGAATAGGGCCACTTCATCCAAAATGCGCTGATAGGAGTGCGCGGTTTTGATGACGATCGTGTCGGCGTATTGCTTGATTCGGCTTTCTTCGGCCGCCGACAGGCTTTTGCCGGTAAAAACGATGATGGGCAGTTCCTCCAGCCCCGGATTCCGTTTGATCGTTTCCAGCGTCTCGTAAGCATTTTTGGCGGGAATGCCCATATCCATGATGACGCAATCCACTTCTTTGTTCTGCAGGGCTTCCACACTTGACACCACGCTGCCTGAAATGGTGGAGGTCACGTTGAAGGTTTCCAGAAAAAATGCAAGCGCCTCGGCATGTTTAGTATTCTCTTCAACGATCAGCACCTTTTTGGGACTGCGGCTCATTGCATCTTCCAGTTTTTTAAACATCCCCTTCATTTGCTCTATGGCGATGGGCTTATGGATAAAATCTGCCGCTCCCTTCATGCGGCTTTCCCTTTTCGCTTCCAGCGACGACATGATATGAACGGGTATATGGCGGGTGGCATGATCGGCTTTGAGTTCGTCCAGCACTTCCCATCCGTCTTTGACGGGTAAGAGGATATCCAGCAGGATAGCCACAGGTTTGTATTGCCGGGCCAGTGCAACGCCCTGGTCACCGCGAACGGCGACGATGCCTTTATAACCACTTTTGCGGGTAAAGCCCAGGAGGGCTTTGGCAAAAGCGGTATCATCCTCAATGATGAGCACGATCTTATCACCTGTTTTAAGTGCATCGCGGTCATCGGAGACATCGCTGGGGATTCTAGAAACGATATATTTGCTGGGGGCCGGTGCAGGCGGCAAGGGCTCTTCAGAGGCCTCAGTGGAAGGGAACGCCGGTTGAATGCCCGTGAGGGCCCTTCTGTTTACCGGTATCGTAACTGTGAATGCACTTCCCTTGCCGGATTCACTTGACAGGCTGATCTCCCCACCCAGCAAACGGGCCAGTTTCCTGCTGATGGAAAGCCCCAGCCCGGTGCCGCCGAATTTGCGTTTGGTAGAGCCATCGGCCTGCTGAAACGCATCAAAGATGGACCCTTGTTTGTCCTCGGGTATCCCTATGCCGGTATCCGACACTTCAAAATTAATGTAGCCAGGTTGGGAGACATCTTTGCTTAACACCATGCGTACCTCGCCCTGGGAGGTAAACTTGAGAGCGTTGGAGAGCAGGTTTTTCAGGATTTGTTCGAGCCGCATCCGGTCCGTGATGATGCTGGTAAGACCGGTCGGTTCCTTTTGGAAGTGCAACGTTAGGTTTCTCTCTTTGGCAATCGGTTCGAAAAGGGCATGCATACTGTTAATAATATCCTCCAGAAATACCTGTTGGTACTCCAGTTGCATCTTGCCGGCTTCTATCTTGGACAGATCGAGCAGTTCATCGATCAGATCCAGGAGGCCCTTGCCTGAGTTCAGGATAATGCTGGCCGATTCCAGCTGGTCAGGGTTCAGGTTTTGTTCACTGTTCTCAGACAAATAACGCGAAAGCAGCAGGATGGAATTGAGCGGCGTACGCAGTTCATGAGACATATTGGCCATGAATTCCGATTTATACCGCGTACTCTGTTCCAGTTCTTCCGCTTTCTGCCGGATCTCGGTGTTGCGGTTATTGATGAGCTCGTTCCTTCGTTCCAGTTCGCTGTTTGTTTTTAGTAATTCCTCCTGTTGGGCGCGCAATTCTTCTTCCGACGCCTGCAGTTTTTTGGTGTGCGTCTCCAACTCAGTATTGAGGCTTTCCAGTTCGTGGTGCTGAGCCTGCAGCTCTTCGGTTTGTGCCTGGGTTTCTTCGAGCAGTTCCTGCCGCTGCCTGCGGTTCTGGGCGCTGTTGATTTCAATGCCGATATTGGCGGAGACATTGCGTACAAAGTGCAATATCCTTTCGCTATAGGAATAAATGGAGGCCAGTTCAATGACGCCCGTTACCCGTTTTTCATGGTGTATGGGCACGATCATCACGTTTTTAGCCCTGATCGCACCGGTAGCGTGGCTGACGATGATATCCTTTTCATCCATTTCCTTCAGCCAGACTTCCTGGTTGTTTCGGGCAGCCTGACCAATCAGGCCTTCGCCCAGTCTGAACTGCCTGGGCGATCCGTTTAGCGCGAATCCGCTTTCCAGGTTAAGCACATCGCTTTCAAGCAAATAAAGCGCACCACTCTGACTTTCGGTATATCCTGACAGGAATGCAATGATGTCCAGGGTTAGGGAAGAAACATCCTTTTCTCCGATCATGTGGTTGTTCAACTCGGCCATTCCCGTTTGCATCCATTCGTTGTCCGACAAACGGTTAAACGAATCTTCAAGGGAGACCTCCATTTTATTGATCGCCAGCGCCAAGCTACCGAGGTCATCTTCCCCGGAATCATCGATCCGGACGGTATAATCTCCCTGGGCGATCTGTTCGGCCACGTGCTGGATCAGGTTGATCCGCCGGCTTATTTCACGGTCTTTATCCTCCAGGTCTTGCCGTAACCTGTCTTTATCGGTCATGTCCTGGGTGATCTTCAGGTAGGAGAATATGGAAATAGCGATCGCCAGCAGCGCGGCAAAGGCAATGATCAGGGGCGTATAATTACTGATGTTTCTGAGGGCAACCGTACGTTCGCCCAAAAGCTTTCGCTCCTGGGTCTCCGTCTGGCTGATCACTTTGCGTAATCCGTCCATCGCCGCCTTGCCGGCCCGGAAGTCTTCCACTGTAACGGTCTCGCCGCCCCGCTTTTTGTCAAGC
Organism: Chitinophagaceae bacterium; assembly: GCA_036278455.1. Lineage (GTDB taxonomy): Bacteria > Bacteroidota > Bacteroidia > Chitinophagales > Chitinophagaceae > FW021-bin31. Next base: position 8,592 of record DASULB010000056.1, read on the forward strand.
ATTTGCTGCAAGACGGTCAACCGCTTGAGGATCGCATCCCTGACGTGGCTGATGTTCGCTTGTTGAACAGCATCCCCGCTGGTCATTTCCTGGACATTATTCAACAAGACAATGGCGCGGTCATAAGCACCGTTGTAAGGCGCGAGGAATTCATCCTTGTTGGTAAGCAGATAGCCGCGCTGGCCGGTTTCCGCATCTTTTACGATGGACATGACGTTCTCCAGGCTGGAAACCACCTTGTCGCTCCTGTCCACCAGGTTCGCGCTTTGCAGCAGGTTATGGATACTGATAAAGGAAAGTACGGTACTGATGATCAGCAGCAGTAGCGATAATCCAAATCCAAACTGAAGGTTACGGGTTGAGTTACTTTTCATCGGTCAGTAATTAGACTGAGATTTCCACTTTAATTTTTTAAGTCAATGGTTGATTTACCGGGATCCGGAAATAGAAGGTGGATCCCTGTCCGACTTCGCTTTCTACGCCAAATTCACCCCGGTGACGTCTGATGATCTCCGCGGAAATAAACAAGCCAAGCCCCAGGCCCTGGAAGCGATGCGCGTTTTCCTCCACCCGGTAGAATTTCTCAAAAAGCTGCACTTGCTTTTCTTTGGAAATACCGACGCCCGAATCCCTGACCCTAACCTCTATTCTTTGATCTGGCAATAATTGTATCGTCAGAAAGACCTCCTCGCTTTCGGGAGCATATTTGATGGCGTTGGTCAGGTAATTGAGCAGCACCTGTTCAAGGCGCGTTTCATCACCATAGACCTCCACGTCAGCGGTGCCCGTTTTAATGATCCGTTTTTCGGGATGGGACAACCGAATGCTGTCAATGGCGTTTGTCAAAAAGGATTCGAAATTGAAAAGACTGTAATTGTATTTCAGCCGTCCGGACTCGATTCTGGTAATATCCAGCAGATCGGTCACCAGATGATTAAGCTTGCCGATCTGGGCGCCGGAACGGCCTACAAATACCTTGGATTGCTCAATGCTGCCGTGTTCCAGTGATCGTTCAGCCAATTGCAGGTATCCCTTCATGATGGTAAGCGGCGTGTTCAGCTCATGGCTGGCGATGCTGATGAACTCATCTTTTTTACTTTCCGCCTTGCGGCGCCTTTCAATCTCCGCTATCAGGGAGTCCTGTATCCGGTTCAATTCGATGGTTTGCTCATGAAGTTTGATAAAGGTTTTCATCTTCAGCACCAGAATATCGGTATCAAAAGGTTTGATCAGGTAATCCCGGCCACCGGAGGTATATCCTTTGGTGATGAATTCCTTGCTGACATTGACGGCGGATAGGAAAATAATGGGAATATCCCTCGTTTTGCTGTAGCCGCTGATCGCTTCTGCCACTTCAAAACCATCCATGCCCGGCATTTGGACGTCCAGTATAATTAACTGGTAATCAGTTATCAGTATTTTCTTTAATGCTTCCTCCCCGGAAAGAGCTGTATCAATCAGGAAATCCCTACTCTCTAATGTTTTCTTTAAAGCAATTAAATTCTCTGACTTATCGTCAACAAGTAAGATCATTAAATTCCCGATTTAACAGTTTATCTGACAAATATAGTGATCATTGATGATATCCCAAGCATTGCAGGATGCCCGTGAGTGTCATTTTTGAGGGAACTGGAGACTATTTTCAGGAAGGTGTGCTCTCGGGTCACGGAGAGAAAGCAAGCTGCTCATTGCAGTGGGTGGTATTAAACCTGATCATCTATTGCGGGGGTTGCACAATATCGGTTTTTAACCAATCTAAAGATGATTTCCTCCGTAAGCTTACGATGCTATCTATAATGTGGCTTAATGCGGCCTTTGCCGGTTTTGATCATCAGTTTTTCCGGAAGCATACGGAAGGTTATTACCGGTGGCCTGCTTTGATCAGAGATGCGGTGATAATCGGGTGCGTAGCGGGATACAACCATGCCTGCCACAGAGAACTTTGTAAAAGACCTCGATGTGGTTGCAGATATCCTCAGACACCGCTGTCCGGGTAAAGTGATCAACTTGTCAGGTATAAGATAGGGCGGAATCAATGAGGTGTTGTGTTTACCGGTGCAGCCGGCAATGATGCACATGAAATTCTGATCTAAAGAAGGAGATGAAAAGAAAACATTTTTATAACTAATTTTGAATTTGGTTTTGGTTGAAGGCGCCTGCTGAGGTATTTGGGCGAAGAGATATCCAAAATTATTTTTATTATGAACGAATCAGAATTTTTACATGCCATCTAACGGCAATCTTATAATACGGACGACCTTTACAGTATTTGGTTCGCCAATATAAAAGACTTTCTGTTAGATAATATCACTAAAAGCTTTAATGGCGTATGGATCATGGATATATTGGCAGGTATGGATTTAAAAAGAAAACCTTCCGTAACGGCCATGTTGACCATATGTTCCAGATTTTATACGAATGCTGATATCCTGCGGACTTTTTATGAATCACAACCTGATAGAGATAAAAAGATCATTGAGGAGGCTGTCTGGTCTGTATCACTAAGCTAGCGGAAATTAAATGAAATCTATGGCAGGGAGGTTATCTATGTGCAAACGAATAACCATCAGCGTTACGGCCCTAAATATTCCCTGTACAGGGACAAGGCTTTCGAAAAGTGGTTTGCTTTTTTATCATGGAGAAATTCCTGGAATTCGGAAAGTGTTGAGGCATATCTTAAGGAGACCAACCCTCGTTTAATCTTTCCTGCATTGATGCGTCGTGTGTATAGCGGGGTACCCCCCAAACCAGAGGGCTATTATCTGAAACCCGTTTCAGTACCAGACGACATGACTATTTTTAATGCAGAAGAGTCCATATTCAGGGAAATGCCTTTAATCATCGCATATTATTTCAAGGACAATATCCGTTATACCCAGAAAGGTTATCCTAATGCAGCATCCGGCAGGAAGATGGCAAAGTCATTGCTGTTAAAGGATTTTCCGCGCAGAAGTGAAAACGGATTACGTGCGTTAATGATTGCCGGTTTATTTACGGATAAATTTTCGCTCGAATCCCTTTCCGAACCGCCGTTGCCTGTCTTACATCAACTGTTCAGTACTGATTTTACCCGTAACCCGGTGGCGCCTTACCTGCTTTCACATTTGAAAGGATTGACGGCCTTTCATCACCGTTATTTTAACGGAAGCATTACAGGAGATCTTTTTACGGTATTTCAGAAAATACCCACCGATAAATGGATCGCTTTTGAAAATATAAAAGAATATGCAAGTACTCACTTTATCAATTTGCAGACGATTACTTCCCATTACGATCTTGACAGGCTTTCTCTGGCTGATGAGATAAGGTATACGTCTGACAATTAGCAAGGCCAATGTGAAAAATTATGTAAATACGCCCGTTCTTGCGGGGCATATCTACCTGTTAGCTGCATTCGGGCTGATGGAACTGGTCATCAGGGAAAAAGCCCCGCCTGTTTATTCTTATTATGATGGTTTATATGCCTGCAGATTAACTGAACTCGGCGCCTACATCTTAGGGCTGAAAGCGGACTATACACCTCCCGAGTCAAGCCATGAAACCAATTTATTATTCGATGAAAAGGGACCCAACATCCTTATTGACGGCAACCTGGCGCTGGCCGGTGCGATGCTGGATAAATATGCGGTAAAAGTAAATGAAAACCGTTACCAGTTTAGTCCCGGAAAGTTTTTAAAAGATTGTAAAAACCCAGGGAGATTTAGCGCCAAAGATTATCTTCTTTAAGCAAACTGTTGGCATGAATTACCACCGTTCTGGAATGATTACCTGGAGTAATTGAACCAAAACAGCAAGGTAATAAACAGGCAAAATAATGTGATTGTATATAAGCTCCCTGCTGAAAATAAACCGTTGCATCGTCTGATAGCACAGGATAACCTGCTACGCCCGCTGATCATCAAGGCCGAACAGTTCTATATAGTAATAGAAAAAAACAAGGAAGTGTTCTTTATCAACCGCATGAAAGAATTGAGTTATTTACGGGGTACAGGAGACAGAAAACAATTTGCATTTTGTGCATGGGAAGGCCTGATATTATCTTTCCAGAAAATCATTTATGATATCAACAATATATTGTTGTGTCCATATTCCATTCTCCAGATATTCGACAGCCCCAATATAGGCGCCATGCTTGCCGGGAAGAATAGCCAATTGAGCATCAGGGATGACCCGGTACATTTCCACTGCATGCTCTACACTGCCCACATCGTTGTTTCCGTTAATAATCAGTGTGGGTGCGAGAATAGTGCTCATTTGTTCATCATTCCAACCCTTAAAACCTTTCATTCTCCGGACATCTTTTTTAAACATATTCAGTAATGCCGTTTCACTAAGGTTTACCTTTAAAAATTCTTCCTTCAATGCAGCTGGCATAACATCAATTGTCGCAAAGTCAAATCCTTCCCAAAATTGAGGGGTAGCAGCGCTTCGCTTATAAAACGCGGACGCTATAATCATTTTTTTAATTATTGCGGGGTGCCGAATCGCAATTTCTATGAGCGTTTGCCCGCCGTTGCTATAACCCAAAAAATCAGCCTTTGCTATTTTTAAATGATTTAGCAGCATTGCAATATCATCAGCATCTTGTTGAAAGGTCAAATCTGCGGGGCGGTCACTTGTGCGGCCATGTGCCTGCAAATCCATGGCAATGATCTGGTGTTCTTTGGCGAGCAGCGGAATCATATTGCCATAAGTGGTTTGTATGGTTGAGCCTCCGCCATGAATTAATACAAGTGGTTTACCTTGCCCATATACTTCATAATACATGCTAAGTCCGTTAACTTGTGAGTAGCCACTTTTAAAATCAATATGGTCCTTCATCATGCAATGTTTTTATATCTTATGAACCAGCTTTACAATAAACAATCAA
>DASULB010000057.1:0-6083 GCA_036278455.1 Chitinophagaceae bacterium
ATTTATGCAATAAAAAGCCTTTTTCGGCGTGAAGATGCAACTAGAAATATACACCCCAGAAAGAAAAGTTTTCCGTGGCCAGGTCTATGGTGTCCAGCTTCCGGGCATTGATGGTTTTTTTGAGGTACTTGAAAACCACGCTCCGCTGGTGGCGGCGCTGGTTCCGGGAAAGATGAAGGTACTCAATGATAAAACTAACTTTTCCTATTATACGATTAAAGGCGGCTTTATTGAAGTGCTTTCAAACCAGGCTACTGTACTGGTGGAAGGTGCAGTACCGGCGACGGAAAAATAATGAATGGACCCTGTTTTTTTAGGCTCCGGTTTATCTATAACCGGAGTTTTTTATTGCCTGCCAGGCGGCGTCGAATCAATTTAACGAGGGATCCACAGGATAATTGGCCATCAGCGCAAACTCATCCCCCATACTGCGCAAGGATTCGGTCCATACATTCGAACCCGTTTCATCAAAGAGCAACTTCCGGGTAACACGCGAAACGATCCAGGAATTCTCCTGCATTTCAGTGGCTAGCTGACCGCTGTTCCAACCTGCGTAACCAATAAAGAATTTAATCTGTGAGCCATTGATCATCCCCATATTCAGCAGTTCGATCGCCCGTTCAAAATCCCCTCCCCAATAAATACCTGACAGTACCTTCACCCCACCTTCGATCAACCGGGGCACCCGGTGAATAAAATGAAGGGTATCCATTTGCACCGGCCCACCCAAATAAACAGGTATCCCTTCCGGCACGGGCTCGGCGATCAAATCATCAAGGGTTTGGGTGAAAAGCCTGTTGAAGACAAATCCGAAGCTTCCTTCCGACCGGTGCTCGCATAGTAATATGACTGAGCGGGAAAAATTAGGGTCTTTTAAGAAAGGATTCGCAATCAGGACTTTCCCGGCGCCGGGATCTTCACCGGCATATGGTTCCTTATGATCTTGCTGCCCAAACACTTATCAAATTTATCGAAAGTTTCTGATATAAAAAAATCGGGAAGCACCCCAATAGCGCCCCGGAGTGCGGGAAGATATCCGGTCGACGGAGGGTTTCTCCGGGGAAAATGGCGGTAAACCCACCAAAAGGATTTCCCGATCAACGCGGAGGTGATCAAACTTCCCGCGGATCTTCATACCGGTAAAAAAACCACTTATTTTTGATAGCATGCGTGCATCTTCGCGTCAGCTGAGGTGTTCTGCGGGTGTTGACTCCTGTTAATCGTGACGGGCAATGGCCTGAAGCAGTCCTCTTGGGGATGCCGTTAAAGTAACGTTAAATTCCCTATCCTTCGGACAAATGATTAATTTCCATGATAAGAAGCGGGTTAACTTTGTAGCCGATGAAAAAACTCTTTCCATGGATCGTTGTGCTGATTTCATTGTCACTGATCGGTATTATTTTTATTCAGATCAACTGGATAAGGAACGCCATCACCATGCGCAAAGAGCAATATGACCAACGCATGCTCGAAGCGCTGGATGCTGTGCGTATGGATATTGTAAAGGACATACATCCTGGTAAAGATAGCGATCAATCCGCCGGCGTCAACGCCGACAACAGCATTCTGGGGAATATATGGCGCAGTTTTTCACCCAATTCCCTGATCCCCGTAAGGGATCGCTACTCAACAGATGAACTTCATCAGATTATTGACGACAACCTTCGCAACGAGGGATTTCATATTCCTTTTCAATTCGCGGTGATATCCAAAGCTCCCCTTATTTCCAATTACGAACTTTTTTCTCCCGGATTTCGCCATGCATTCATCGATTCGGCCCATCACAAGCAATTCATCACCTATCTGGTCTCCGACCAGTCATCTATGAGAAGCATTGTCGCTTACGACCATGAACTGCTCTACCTGATCGTACCGGCGGACTCCTATGTATATATCATCCGTTCCATGGGCTGGATCATCAGCGGATCCGTCCTGTTTACCCTGATTATCATCACCGCGTTCGCGCTGACAGTATTCGCCATGCTGCGCCAGAAAAAATTATCGGAGATAAAATCGGACTTCATCAACAATATGACCCATGAATTCAAGACGCCTTTAGCCACCATTTCCCTCGCCGTTGACGCCATCAGCAATGATAAAGTCGTCAGGGACAAGGATAAGATCCGTTACTTTAGCGGCATCATCAAGGAAGAAAACAAACGCATGCACCGCCAGGTAGAAACCATTCTGCAATCCGCCTTGCTGGACCAGCGGGATATCAGGCTGAATCCCAAGGAAGTCGACGTGCATGAGCTGATCAAAAGAAACGTTCAAAACCTCGAATTACAGCTGAAAAACCGCGACGGGAAGGTACAGATGCAATTAGATGCCTCCCATCCGGTGCTGATAGCCGACGAAGTACATTTTTCCAACATGATATCCAACCTGTTGGACAACGCCTTAAAATATTCAGGGGAGCATCCGGTGATCAATATCCACACCGCCGACCATAAAAAGAACCTGCTGATCAGTGTATCGGATAACGGCATCGGTATGAGCCGGGAAACGCTGGGGCGTATCTTTGAAAAATTCTACCGCGCCCATACCGGCAATCTTCACAACGTAAAAGGTTTTGGGCTGGGTCTGGCTTATGTAAAGGCTATCGCGGACGCCCATGAAGGAAAGATCAGGGTAGAAAGCGCACCCGGCAAAGGCAGCAAGTTTGAAATGGAGTTCCCTGTTAAAAATGACAAAAGCGTTGATAACCCTTTATGAAAAAACCCTCCCATAAAACGATGACCCTTATCTACCTTATTATCTTTTTTTATATTATCGCGGGGATCATGTTATACAAGTATCAAAAGCAGTTGATCTTCCGGCCGGACAAACTTGATAAAAGCTATACTTTTCATTTTGATGAACCTTTTAAGGAATTCAATCTGCCGCTGAACGATACCGACCGGCTAAACGCGGTCCTCTTAAAGGCTGACACCGCCAAAGGAATCGTTATTTATTTCCACGGCAATACGGGTAACATCTCTCATTATAGCAAAGCCACCTCCATTTTTATCCGGCACCATTACGATGTCCTGATGATGGATTATCCCGGATATGGTAAGAGCACCGGACCAAACAGCGAACACGATCTTTATAACGACGCCGATCTGATGTACCAGCTTGCCCGGAATTATTATCAGCCGGACAGCATTATTATCTATGGGAGGTCCCTGGGTACCGCCATGGCGTCCGAATTGGCTTCCCGTCAATATTGTAAAGCGCTGGTACTGGAATGCCCTTTTTACAGTTTCGACGCCTTAGCGAGCCATTACCTCCCCATCTATCCTGTTAGCTGGCTGTTGCAATATCACTTCCCGGTTCACAAATTTGTGCACCATGTACTGGTGCCGGTCATCATTTTCCACGGGACAAAAGACGGTGTGATCCCTCATGGGCAATCCAGGAAACTGAAAGCATCCCTTAAACCGGAGGACCGTTTTATCACGATTCCTAAAGGACGTCATAATGACCTGTATCACCAGCCCCTCTACAAAAAGGTGATGGATTCCCTGCTGCAAAAATGAGAGCGGATACCGGTGCTTTTATTTCCGGGCTTTTTACCATGGTATTGCGCGTAAAACAGCGATTGCCCGGGCTTCTTTCGCTGTCGCAGACACGGCGAAAGGCCTGGGCTTTCACCCTTCCTTTATAGTGTTTTCTACCCGGACCCCCGGCCGCTGCTGACACAGTTTGATTGACCTTCTCTCACTCATGAGCGTAAAGCCCTATAAATGTAAAACCTTATAAATACACCTCCAAAAATGGATCCTGATCGCTGCCAGGTGAAAAATGATATTTTTTTAACGGAAATAATGTAAATTGCGTTAAAACAGGTCAAAATAATGAAACCGATCCTGAGTAAAGTAAACGCGCCGACCGAGAACCTCATCTCCATTGTGGAGCGTTGCGAGCCTTATTTTAAGAATGTTTTCCATTTCCACGAAGAATGTGAGCTCGTCTACGTGACGGAAAGCCATGGCAAGCGGATCATCGGTAACGACATCCAATATTTTGATAAGGGTGATATTGTGTTTCTGGGTGCCAACCTGCCGCACGTATGGTACAATGACAAGGAATATTTCGCTCCCGATTCTTCATTAAAGGCGCGTTCAATTGTGGTCTATTTCCCCCAGGACGTGTTCGGCAATAAATTTTTCGCCCTGGAAGAGACCAGGCAGCTCACTGATTTTTTTCAAAGGGCCAGACGCGGCATCAAGGTCATCGGCCCCGCGCAAAAGCGCATCGCCAGAGAAATGAAATCATTGTTGCAGAAAAAGGGACTGGATGTCATCATAGGGTTGCTTGATATATTACAGATCCTTTCGGAGACCACCGATTTTCATTACCTCGCCAATCCGGGTTATTCTCACGCCTACAACCAAAAAGACAATCATAAGATCGACCGGGTATTCCGGTTTGTGATCAATAATTACCACCGCAATATCTCTCTGGATGAAGTCGCGGCATTGACGCAATTAACTCCGCAGTCGTTCTGCCGTTTTTTTAAGAACAGGACCCGTAAATCTTTTATTGAGTTCGTCAATGAAGTACGCATCGGGCAGGCCTGCAAAAAACTGGCTGAAGAAGAATGGACCGTAGCGGAAATCGCCTACGCCTGCGGATTTTCCAACTTGTCCAATTTCAACCGCTTTTTTAAAAATTACACAGGGAAAACACCCAGGGTTTACCGCCAGGAAATATTGATGCAAAAGGAGTAACGATTCATATTGTGAAAACGGCCTCCCGCTTTAATAAAGTTTCTTTCCAATGCAAATTTATGATATCAGCCGGAGGCCCGCCCGTTTCTATTTGTATGCTTATTTAACAAGCCTGAAGAGACACAGCTGTCTTTCGCATAAAAGACGGTTGGTTATGCCTGTTCCAACTGCGCAATATCCAGCTTTACCATATCCATCAGCGCCTGCATTACGCGTTTTGATTTTTCGGTGTCTTCGCCTTGAATCAGACGCGGCAATGCAGCCGGCGCTACCTGCCAGGAAAGACCATATTTATCTTTCAGCCAGCCACATTGCACTTCTTCGCCCCCGGCAGTGAGCTTGCCCCAATAGTAATCTATTTCATCCTGCGTATCACAATGTACTACAAAGGAAATAGCTTCGCTAAAATCAAAGTCGTGTTCACGGGCGCTGTCCATCACGGCAAACCATTGCCCTTCGAGCGTAAAGTCGCCAAACATAATCGTTCCTTCCCTGTCAGGTTCCATGCCCGCCGGATAGCGTGCAAGGGTACCTGAGGCTGCTTGATGAAATATAGAAGTATAGTAGCCAATGGCTTCTTCGGCTTTGCCATATACCTTATTAACAAACATCATTGATGGCATAATCTTTTGCGGAGCCTTTCCCTGCGGCAGGATCAGTTGCCAGGACACACCATATTTATCTTCGATCCAACCATACCTCTTGCTGAACGGATAGCTATCCAGCGGCATCCGTACCTTGCCGCCACCCGACAGTTTTTCCCATAAGGCATCAACTTCGTCCACTGTTTCACAGTGTACCATAAAGGAAACAGAAGGGTTCACGGTAAATTCCGGGCCACCATTCAGGACCATAAATTCTTGCCCCTCCAGATTAAAGCTCGCGGTAAGCACTGTACCCGTCTTTCCCGATGGCGTATCAATTGGATTATGAACGACATCCGTCTTTTTTGCCTGTTTAAAAACGGAGACATAAAAATCAACCACTTCTGATGCCTCTTTATTAAACCAGAGGCAATACGTTATTTTTTGTTTGGTTGCCATCATCAAAATATTTAACTGTTAACGATATGAAGCTTTTACAAAGATTTCCACAGTCAGGATCGCTATCTTTCCGATCCTTATCATTCACCTAATGCTTTATTTAATTTTGTGATAACAGATATAAGAGACGATCAATAAAGCAAACATGATCAATGGAGAAAAGGTGTTCCCAACAAGTCCGTCCACTGCCCAAAAGGCGATGAACGCCGAAATAAAATCAATTCCAAAGGCTACATAGGTCCATTCCTTGATGCGTTTGGGTATAGGTACGATCAGTAAAATTCCCCCGATCACATGACCTATACTTACCTCCCACCTGAACCAG
>DASULB010000058.1:0-14059 GCA_036278455.1 Chitinophagaceae bacterium
TTGTTGATTATATACCGGGGTGTGTTCATTAGGCAATATGGCATGCTGATATCCGACATTGGCAAATAGAACGCTTAATTTTGCCCCGTCAGCGGGCTTATATTCCATCCAGAGTGTTTGCATCAATTTATAAGGCTGTCCACCATAAGGATTATATAAACTTCCTGATGGGTTATTAAGATCGTTGTTATACAATGCCGCATAATTCTGATTAAAAGCGAAAAAGGACCGGATCTTGAATTTATTTTTTGAATAATAAATTGACAGGGCGTCGTGTGACCGTCCACCGGGGGCCCAATCGGACACACCGAAAAGCCGCTGGTCATCTAGGGAGATGGTTTGCCGTCCTATAATCGTCCTTAATCCTTTATATATTTTAAGGTCAACCCAACCTTCGAATAACATTAGGTGATTACCGGTTGAAGTCAAGCTCTGGACAGGAGCGTCCTGTCCCCAGATACCCACTTCCTGCATGCTGAATTTCATTGTTAAGACATCTGAATGACGATAACTTAGATTAATTCTGAATCGGGCAGTAGTGAGCGCAGCCGGATTTTCATCTTTGGAAAGCGGACGAAAATTACCTGCGCGCAATTCAAAGCGCGGCCTCAGTTGCCCTGAAAGCGTAAACTCATCTTGCGTTTCATGATTCTGGGCAGGTACCTGAAGCCATGAAAATAGAAAAAAACAATGAACCAACACAAGCAAAAGCTCTCTCATAAAGGATGTTTAACATGGAGATGCAGTATAAATCAGGATTGGGTAGCTGTTTCGATTTCTTTTACAGCCTGAGTAACGCTGATATCTAACCCCTCTATTCGTTTGTAAATACTTCCGGTCTCATCTAAAATGGTAATAATGTTGGAATGATTAAAGCCGCCTCCCTGTAAGGGGATGTACTGCACATTTAGAAGCATAGACATGAGCCTTACCTCGTCCGGAGTGCCGTGCAGCAATGTCCAGTTGCTTCCCAGCATTCTCTGGTCAGCATACTGCTTTAATCTTTCAGGGGTATCTGTTTTGGAATCAAAGGAGATCAGCAAGAAGTTTGTTTCTTTTCTTACGCTGGCAGGGAGTTGCCTTTCAATTTCTTTCATATTATGGACAATCTTAGGACATGCATAGCCGCAGGATGTGAAAATCATCGCCACTACCTGTACCTTTCCCGAAAGCTTTTGGAGTTTTACAGGGTTTCCATCCTGATTTATCCAGGTTCCGCCGATTTGATAAAGGGAATTTTCGGCATTTGCATGAACAGAACGTAATGGATCATCTATTTTCTCCAGATTATTATTGAGCGAATGGCTGCAGGAGAACAACAGGAAAGACAGCAGCAAAAATGACGACATCTTTATACTTTTCATGATTATATAATTTCTGATGGTGACGATCGATGGTGATCATTAGCAATATCACTTGGCATCCCTGGCACACCGAAATCCGAGATTTCTGATGGTATAGTCAGCTTTCAAACTTTCCCTGAAGGCAAAACGCATGAAAGAAGCATAATCCTCTTTATTTGCCGCATTTTGAGAGCCGGCTGCGCAAAACAGGCCTGTTCCCAGCGTTCCCTGGGAGCGGGAATCGCTTCCTGTGATGACACCGTTAAAATCATACACCCACTCCCAAATCAGGCCAAGCATATCATACACACCTAATTTATTTCTAAAAGCAGACTTTACATGAGGCAGCAATTGAGGTGTGGGTTTTCCATACCAGTTCAAAATATAGGAAGTTAGGGTTTCCGCTTTCGAAAGATTTACCGGGGCCGCGGACGCGGCGTATTCCCACTCATACATCGTTGGTAATCTTTTTCCGGCCCATTTTGCGTAGGCCTCCGCAGCAAACCAGGAGACGGAAGTAACCGGACTATGGAGGATATCGTTATTACCAATATTAAAATCGCTCTTCCATTGTTGCAGGTAATTGCCATCCGCCAATAAAGGAGGCACTTTTGATCTGGCCCATTGTGGGTTCTCTTGTACAAATTCCAGAAATTCCGCATTCGTCACAGCGTGAACATCCAGATAAAAGGGATGTATATTGATTTTTTCGGTCCTTTCCGATGTTTGTAGAAAGGGAGTATAATTACCTCCTTTTATATAAATCATCTCCGTTGTCCGGCCTGGATCATGGTCTCTTTCATGCTTCGGACCAGCCTGCAACCCTAGACTTAAAAAAGCCGATAATGATATTAATATTGCGCGTCTCATATTGCTTGGGTATTTGTGATAGGGTATGGCGGATTGCAGGGTCACTTATTTTCTGGTCACCGGTTCTCCTGTGGCATCCTGGAAAGCAGGTTTATACGGTTCGTCTTTTATTTTACCTGAATAGATATCTTTATTTTCTTCACCCGATACCTGCAACTGACCAACCGCTCCCTTATTGAAAGCACGGAAGATAGAATGATCAACCAGCGTATAGATGCCAGGAACCCTACTGGTAAATTCTGTGATAACAGCCCCGCCTGCCGGGACCAGGGTTGTTTGTACATCCCTGTTAATCATCTGGCCTCCCTCCAGGTAGACCTTATCAAATATTTCCCCTATTACATGAAAGGAAGAAGTAAGGTTAGGCCCTGCATTCCCGAAATATATTCTCACTTTTTCACCCGTTTTGGCATGAATGGCATTGTTGCCCATCAGCGAGCCTACCGAGCCGTCAAATACCACATAGTCCGGTCTTTCGTCGAGGGCTTTCTGGAGGTCAAATTTCTGCAGCCCCGTGTCACCATAGCTCCCTTCTGTGTATATTTCTCCCTGTACAATGTAAAACTCCTTATCTACCTTGGGGAGTCCCCCTTTGGGCTCTACGAGGATAAGTCCATACATACCATTGGCTATGTGCATGCCCACGGGCGCGGTAGCGCAGTGATATATAAAAAGCCCGGGCTTCAATGCGCGGAAGCTGAAAACGGAAGTGTGCCCCGGAGCCGTCAGGGAAGCTTCTGCGCCGCCACCCGGACCTGTTGCGGCATGGAGGTCAATGTTATGGGGCATGGTGCTGTTTGGACTGTTGCTCAGGTGGACTTCCACCTCATCTCCTTCATGCACGCGAATCATTGGGCCCGGAACGGTCCCGTTAAAGGTCCAAAAGGTGTATTGTGTTCCGTTGGCAAGGCGCATGGGTTTTTCAATAACGTGCATATTTACAATTACCTTTTGAGGACTTTTGTACCCCGCTATTGAAGGGGCTGCAAAAGGAGCTTCACCAAGCTTTGCAGTATATTCACCGGTAATTTTTTCTAGATTCCGGCTGGAATTGTCTCCATCGGTACTAGCTGAAAAGCAGCCCTGAAGGAGTACCCCGCTTAAAAGCAGTAAGCCTGCAAATAGCGTTGTGGCAAACTTGGAATTTCTTGCTAATCTCATGGCCTTTTAGTTTAATTGTTAATACGGTTATCTCTGATTTCTATGTCAAAAATACACCGACCTCAACCCTCTTTTAATGAGGGAAATACATGTAAAATATGATCTTCATCATAAAACCGGATTTACTGTCTGCCCAGGCGGTATGTCCAGGCTTTTCCGGCCAAAACAGACAAACAGCCGGTTAGGGATGGAGCTTTTTTTCTATCCCGATAGCCGGCTCTTCTCAAAGAAGAGGTGTTAGATTGGATAAGTATTTAATTCAGCATATTTTTAAGCTTGGCCTCATTGAGGATTTCGATATTGCCGCTTTGGATGCTGATAAGCCCTTCGCTCTTGAAATCGCTCAGTGTTCTGATCAGCGATTCGGTAGTAGTGCCTGTAAGGTTAGCTAATTCTTCCCGCCGGATATGAATGGAGAATTTTTCTGCGGGGCTGTTATCGTATTTTTGTTTTAGTAAAAGCAGTGTCCTGGCTACCCGTTTACGCAAAGAGTCGTATGCCAGCTGTACCATATGTTCCGCTTTATGGTTATTGTTGTCGGCAAGAATACGGATGAACTGACGAGCCACCTCAGAATTACAGTTGATAAGTTCAAAAAAATCCTTTTTGCTTACAATGTCAATCACCGAGTCCTCCATAGCTTCCGCTGTTACCTTGTAGGTGGATTCTTCCAGTAGGGCAGTATATCCCATAAACTCACCCTCTGCATATAGTCCTACAATGAGTTCTTTACCATCTTCGCTTGTTTTAAAGGCCTTTACTTTTCCCGTTACTACAAAAAAAAGATAATGTGGGTGATTCCCTTCGGAAAAAATAATCTGCTTCCTCTTGTACCGGTTGGTTATTTTATTGGCGAACAGGCTTTTGAGGGAGGCTTTAGGATGGACATCCCGGATGTCTGCTAACTTATCTGCCAGGGATGCCCGCTCAACCTTTTTTAGCCTTGCTTCCACAGCATTGAGCAATTCTGTGTCGCTGAAAGGCTTGGTTATATAGTCGTCGGCCCCCATTTCCATGCCTTTCCTGAAATCGGACCTTCCCGTTTTCGCTGTCAGAAAAATAAAAGGAACATCTGCCAGTTCAGCGTGTTTTTGCACAAGATGTAAAACGCCGTATCCATCTAGTCCTGGCATCATAATATCCGAGATAATCAGATCAGGAAGGAAGGACAGGGCATTTTCAAAGCCCGATTTTCCATCAGATGCCGTACAGACTTCATACCCTGCCAGGGATAGTATTTCTGCGGTATTTTCGAGTATTTCCCGGCTATCTTCAATGATTAGTATTTTTTTCATTTTTTAATATAAGAATGAATTCTGTTCCTTTATTTAATTCGCTGGTAAATGTAAGGGTCGCATGTATTAATTCAGCATAACGGCTTACAATAGCCAGCCCAAGACCGGTCCCTGCGATGTGCAGCACGTTGTTTCCTCTGTAAAAAAGATTGTATATGTGCCCGCCGTCTTCAGGTGAAATACCTACTCCGTGATCTTTGATTTTAATCGTTGTTTCATCCTTCCCGACAAGACATGTAACTTCAACGGGAGCTTTATCAGGGCTGAACTTAAAAGCATTGGACAATAAATTTACCAGGATATTCTTTAACAGATGCCTGTCAGTACCAATCATTTCTCCCCCTTCATACTTAAGCCTGATGTCTCTGTCCTTTCCCTTTAAGCTCTCCACCTCAGCCCAGACTTCATGTATCAGCTCCCTCAGATCAAAATTTGTAAGATGCGTCTGTATATTACCATGCTCAATCTGCCCGAGATCAAGGAATTCGTTCAAAGTGCTGTTTAAATGTATCACCGATGATTTAATTCGTTCAATATGCCTTTCCCGCTGGAGCTGGTCTTCAGCTTTGGTATATTTCGAGAGCAGGGAGGCTGATGATAAAATAGTGCTCAAGGGTGTTTTAAATTCGTGAGAGGCCATTGATATAAAACGGGATTTCATATCATTTAGCTCCTTTTCTTTGGCAAGTGATAACAGGGCGCTTTCGTACTCCTTTTCGGCTTTCTCCTTTTCTTTCCTGACGCTAATGTCAACAATGAAAGCAATGACAAGTAGTTCATTTCCCGTTTTAAACGGGCTGAGACTTACTTCCACAGGAAATTCGCTCCCATCTTTCCTAAGTCCGAAAAGATCCCGGCCAGCTCCCATAGCACGGGTTTCCGCATGGCAGGTATAGACTTTACGGTAGTCGACGTGATGCCGGTGAAAGCGCTGGGGGATAATATATTCAACAGGCTTTCCTAACAGTTCAGCACTGGTGTATCCAAAACTTCTTAAAACAAAGTGGTTCGCCAAAATTATTTTTCCACTCTCTTCGGTAATTAATACGCCCATAGTAGCATATTGAAAAACCGCCTCAAAAAGGAGCTTTTGTGACTGGTCATCTACCCGCTGCGCCTCATGCTTATCCATATAGCGAAATTACATAATAAAATGATGTTAATGGTATAACGGACGTGGACGGCACAACATTAAGAATATTTAATTGCGGGATGCAGAGGGGTCGAAAACGCTTGATTTTGGATGTTTGAAAAACCTGGAAAAAGAATCGATTCTTGAAAGCAGTATATGGATATGTATTTCTTAACGCAAGAGGAAATAGTTTTTCCGGATTCCTAGCCAACAGGTATAGAAGATATTTTGAAAATTATTCATCAGATGATGCAGAAGAAAATTCTGGCATAACGCAGAAGAAAATGAAACCAGCGTACTATTTGAAAGAAACTTTGTCACAGATTACTGAACAGGGGCAAATAGGTCTGAATACTGTTGTGATCAACTTGCCCATAGTTATTGTGTCAGGGATTAAATGTTTGTTCAGGACCTTAGCAGATTATGCTATTAATCGGATTTTTATCCTGCATTTATCCGCCTCACCCCCCGTACCATTCTGTCATGACCACTCATGTCCTGGCGGATGACCCTCTCAAACCCATAGCGCTCGAATAATGCAGCCACCTGTTGTCCAAAGTCTTGATGAATTTCCACAAATATGCTTCCTCCAAGGGCCAACCGGCGTCTCGCTGTCTCAAGGATCGCTTTGTAAAACAGGAACGGATCCTGGTCTGGAACGAATAATGCCCCTGAAGGCTCATGGTCCGCTACCTGTGCTTGCAGTTCTTTTTTTTCTTTCCAGGGAATATAGGGCGGGTTGCTGACAATAATATCCAGTGACGGCAGGGCAGCACATGCATCCTCGTTCAGGATGTCGGCTTCTGTGAATTCAATGGCCGCCTGATGAGTGACCGCGTTTACGCGGGCGACTTCTAATGCCGGCGCGCTTGTATCGAGGGCCATCACCCTGGCGGCTGGCAGGGCTTTTTTCAGCGCGATGGCAATGCAGCCGCTGCCGGTTCCGATGTCAAGGATGATTGGCTGCGTAACGTCATGTGCCGGCTGTATGATTTTAGGTTTCATCTCTTCGATGATCCATGAAACGAGTTCTTCTGTTTCAGGCCGGGGGATGAGCACCTGTTCATTTACATAAAAGGGCAATTTATAAAACCAGGCTTCGCGGATAACGTATTGTACCGGTACGCTATCAAGTAACAAGGAGAGGCTGTCATCCAGTACCTTTTGTGAGCGGCCGGTCACTTCCGCATCCGGTCTTGTAAGGCGGTCCAGCCGGGTGAACCCGGTGGCCTTTTCAAAGGTCAGATCAGCAACGTACCTGGCCTCCCTTTCGGTGTAAAGAGGTGTGAGCCGTTTTAAAAACGCCTGGAATGAATCTCTGATCGTCATGGCATCAAAAGTAGGATTTGCTGCAAAGTTACCTTCCTTTAGCATGAGAATGGTAACTTCGCCCTGATGAGCACTATTGATGAATCTATGATGCAGCGCTGCCTCCAGCAGGCCGCTTTGGGAATGGGCGGGGTAGCCCCGAATCCCATGGTGGGAGCGGTACTGGTGCATGAAGGCCTCATTATAGGGGAGGGATATCACAAAAAGTACGGCCAGGCGCATGCGGAGGTAAATTGCGTCGACAGTGTCCCGGAGGAGAAAAGGGCGCTCATCAGCAGGTCTACGCTGTACGTGAGCCTGGAACCCTGCTCCCATTACGGGAAGACGCCGCCCTGCACGGAGTTGATTATCTCCCGGCAGATCCCCCGTGTGGTGGTAGGCTGCACCGATCCTTTTGCAGCGGTATCCGGTAGAGGCATCGACAGGCTCCGGGCTGCCGGGGTGGAGGTGACCACCGGTGTACTGGAGCCCGAGTGCATCCGCCTGAACAAACGCTTTTTTACCTTTCATCAAAAGAAGCGGCCTTATATCATTTTGAAATGGGCGCAGTCGGCGGATGGGCTGATCGCTTTGCCTGGTCCAAAGCCGGTAAAGATATCCCAATCCAGCACCGACCGCCTGGTGCACCGGTGGCGCAGCGAGGAAGCAGGTATTATGGTGGGCTCCCATACCGCCTTGTGCGATGATCCCCGGTTAACTAACCGGCTATGGACAGGTGCCTCCCCTGTAAGGATTGTGATAGACAGGGAGCTGAAGCTGCCGGGTCATTTGAAGGTGTTTGACAACGTCTCACCAACATTAGTCTTTAATTTGAAGAGGGCGGAGAAGGCTCGCAATACCGAATGGGTAAAGCTGTCTTCCAGAGAGGATTTTCTAAAGAATATGCTTTCAGCGCTGCATCAAAGGGATCTCTTGTCGGTCATCGTAGAGGGAGGTGCGCAGTTACTGCAATCTTTTATAGATGCCGGTTTTTGGGATGAGGCGCGAGTCATTACAGGGAATGATCTGCTGGAAGCCGGGCTGCGTGCCCCTGCATTAAAGGGATATTCACTTATCCAGACCGATGAAGTGGAAGGAGACCAGATTTGTTTTTTTGAAAAGCTGACATGAGCGAACATACATACAATACAGTGGAACAGACGGCCACCGCGGAATATAAGGATCGTGGCAGCCGTTTTCTGGCCCACAGTTTTCCGGTTAAAACCACCGCTGAGGTTAAGTCCAGGTTACAGGGGATAAAGAAAGAACATCCAAAAGCCACGCATCATTGTTATGCTTACCGCCTGGGCACCGAAGGGCTTCAGTTCCGGGTGAGTGACGCCGGAGAGCCTTCCGGCTCCGCGGGCAAGCCCATTCTCGGACAAATTGACCGGCTGGAAGTGACCGATGTGCTGGTTATTGTCGTCCGTTATTTTGGTGGTACGCTGCTGGGATTACCGGGATTGAAAAACGCATATAAATCTGCCGCGGCCCTTGCGTTACAGATGACGCCGGTGATTACCCGCCACCTGGAACGCCGTTACCGGCTTGGGTTTGATTATACCATGACCGACAGTGTCCTGCAGCTTATCCGGCGATATCATGGTACGATTTATCACCGGGAAACACAATTGTTTTGCACCCTGGATGCAGGCATCCCGCTTTCCAATGTGGAGGATTGCCTGAGACAATTCCGGGAGATACCTGGGTTACAGGTTGATCCTGTATGATAAGCAGGTTTTAGCATGATCATCAAACCGCGGTCCTGTGGAACAAGGGATTTGGAATAGTGTAGAGTATGATACCGATACAGGGTAGCAATAAACGTCTGCTGATTTAAATCGAAACAGTAATGGAAAAAGTCGCCAAAGAAAAATATACCGGTTGCCTGATGGGGGGTGCCATAGGGGATGCCCTGGGTGCGCCCATTGAATTCAAATCCTTGACGGAGATCAGGGAAGCATACGGTCAAACGGGCGTATCAGGTTATGTGGAATATGAAGATGGCACCGGGGAATACACGGATGATACACAAATGACCTTGTTTACGGCCGAAGCTTTGCTCCGGGCCTACCACAGGGCTATGTTAAAGGGTGTTGAAGGCGCATTGACCACAATCGCGCACCAGAGCTATCTGCGTTGGTTGCATACACAAAACGGATGTGTAACTGCAGCGGACAGGGTAGAACAGGCAGATGATGCGGAGGAAAAAGGCTGGCTGATCAGACAGCCTTCGCTTTACAGAAGGCGGGCTCCCGGGAATACCTGTATCAGCGCATTAAGCAGTGGTCGCGCAGGTACGATCGAAAGACGGATAAACAATAGTAAAGGATGCGGCACCATCATGAGAATAGCGCCGGTTGGATTAATGTATGACGGGGATCATGACAAGGCCTTTGAGGTAGCTTGTAAATTGTCAGCCATCACCCATGGTCATCCGACGGGTTATCTGAGTGCGGGCTTCCTTGCTGCTGTGATCGCTGATCTGGCTGTGGGAATTGAACTGGAGACAGCCATAGGAAGCGCCTTATCGATTTTAAAGGAGCGGCCCGGACATCAGGAGACAATGGATGCAGTGGAAAGTGCCAAGGATCTGGCCGAAGAAATAAGACGCAAAGAGGAACCCCTGTCGGCTGAAACGATGGAGCGGCTGGGAGGGGGATGGGTCGCCGAAGAAGCCTTGTCCTTGTCAATTTTTGCAAGTTTGATTTTTAAAGATTATTTTGCAGAGGGTGTCCTGTTTTCGGTGAATCACAGCGGTGATAGTGACTCTACCGGGTCAATTACCGGAAATATCCTGGGGCTCATTCATGGAATAGACCGGATTCCCCAGGAATGGGTTAAAAACTTAAGAAACAACGGGATTGTCCGCGATGTAGCAGCAGATCTATATATGCAGGTAAAAGGAAGTGCCGAAGAACCTGATAGCACATGGTGGGAAAGATATCCGGGTTGCTAATCCTGTAGACATATCGGTATGTTCTCGGATTTACCTGCTTCAGGATATAGGGTAAAGGTTTCCATAGCATCCAATCACCAAAAGTGACGAAGGACCGGCTTCGCCTGAATATACAACTTAGGCGTCATTGCGTTGCGACACCCTGCACTTAGGCATTGGAATAAGAAATAAAACTTAAAAAATATAAATCATGGCACTTATCAATCCACACATTAACTTCAACGGAAATGCCGAAGAGGCATTCAATTTCTACAAATCAGTATTTGGCGGAGAGTTCGCAAAGATTATACGCTTCAAAGATATATCAAGCCCTGAATATCCGGTAGCAGAAAATGAGGCAAATAAGATCATGCACATTGCTTTGCCAATTGGCAAAAACATGTTAATGGCCAATGACGTTCCACAAAGTATGGGACGAGTCAATGAAAATGAAAACAGGTCTAAAATATCTATTAGCGCGGAAAGTCGTGAAGAAGCCGACAAATTATATAGCGGACTTTCAGCAGATGGAAATATTGAAGTGCCTTGGGATTCATATTTTGGAATGTTTAGAGACAAATTCGGTATTGAATGGATGGTGAATTTTGACCCAAAAGATAACGGAAAAGTGTGAGGGAAGAACAACGAACGCCTAACGGCTGGTTTTGCGTCAGGCGAGGTAAACGGTTTGTGCTGTGGTCCGCCATCAGTTTCTTCAAATGACT
This sequence comes from Chitinophagaceae bacterium, assembly GCA_036278455.1. Lineage (GTDB taxonomy): Bacteria > Bacteroidota > Bacteroidia > Chitinophagales > Chitinophagaceae > FW021-bin31. The sequence continues at coordinate 10,773 of DASULB010000058.1, forward strand.
GAGCTGAATATGGATGATTTGTTTGATATCATCCTTCACAGGCGGCTGTCCGATGAATCTGACAGCACCGGATCCCTCCAAAGGGCTGGAGTGTTTTATCACAGAAAGGAAGAAAACCAACGAAGCGAAATATCTCCACTCAGGTCCTGAACCTGGTACTCACCAATTTTTCTTTGCTGCCAGGTGTATAGCGGTAAAACCCTTCTCCGCTTTTTACACCCAGCCGTTGGGCGTTGACCATGTTAACGAGCAACGGACAGGGAGCATATTTAGGGTTCCCAAGTCCTTGATGCATGACCCTTAAGATAGAAAGGCAGACATCCAATCCGATAAAATCGGCGAGCTGCAATGGTCCCATGGGATGGGCCATGCCGAGTTGCATCACTGTGTCGATTTCGGCTACACCGGCGACGCCTTCAAACAAGGTCTGGATCGCCTCATTGATCATGGGCATCAGAATGCGGTTGGCAACAAAGCCGGGATAGTCATTGACTGTACAGGGAACCTTGCCCAACTGCTTTGCCAGGTCGTAAACGGTATCTGTAACCGCTTTGGAGGTCGCGTAACCGTTAATGACCTCCACCAGCTTCATCACTGGAACAGGGTTCATGAAGTGCATGCCGATCACCTTTTCAGGGCGGTTTGTTACTGAAGCGATCCTGGTAATGGAAATGGAAGAGGTATTGGATGCCAGCATCGTTTCAGGCGGTGTGAGCCGGTCCAGATCACTGAATAGCTTTAATTTGACGGCCTCATTCTCAGTGGCAGCCTCGATCACAAGTTCCGCGTTCTCCACAGCGCTTTTCAGATCAGTGAAAGTTTTTATATTGGCTCGGGTCTGCCCGCTGACCTCTTCGGTGATGACCCCCCTGGAGACCTGCCTGTCCAGGTTTTTGGCGATGGTTTTCAGCGCTCTTTCCAGTGCTTCTTCTGATACATCCGCCAGGCTGACCTGGAAGCCGCTTTGCGCGAATACATGCGCGATGCCATTGCCCATGGTCCCCGATCCGATGATGGCTACTTGTTCCATTGTAAAGATTGATGATGGTGTGCTGCAAACCTACTAAATAATTTACGATGCTCCGTTGTCCCGGAAACACCTGAAAAGACAACGGCAAAGAGGGAGAAGCCAGGATCTGACAAAAGGTACCGTATGAAAAAGGTACCCTATGATCGGTCTTTGATTCCGATCGTCCCATTGCAAAGACGTCACCCGCATTTTTGGTGGAGGCTTAGCCGGGGGCTGAAGGCGCTTGCGTCAACTGTTTGACCAAATCCTTGTTTCCCGCGATCCACACCACATCATTTTCCTGAAAGACAAAGGAAGAGTCGGGATTGAGCTTTCTGCTGCCGTCCCTTTCGACACCTACAACAAGGCCCTGGGCACGGTAACGGATCCCCGAATTGCGGATATTCCGGCCTTCCAATGGTGAATTCTTATGGATGACGATGTGCATCAGTTCCATCTGATCCTGGTCTGTGGAGGAGGGCTTTTCCGCAGTGGAAAGAATGCTTTGATTAAACTTCTCCAATTCTTCGTCACTGCCGATCACTGCGATGCGGTCACCGGGATAGATCCGTTCATCACGCCCGGGCACTTTGATGATGCGGGTGCCCCGCTCAATGAGGGCCACATTGATGCCGAAGTTTTCCCGCCAGGATAATTCCAGCAGCGTCTTACCAATGCTGGTTGATTCCGCGGGAATGTCCACATAGGTCAGGTGGCCATCCCAGGGCACCAGGTTGGGATCGGTCCGGGTAATCTCAGGCGGTGCCCCCCGCAGGTTGACCAGAAAGCGTTGTTCCAGGCGGTTATAAAAGGATTGCAACCGGTTTCTGAAAATAACGATGATCAGGATGATCAGTAAAGAGGCCCCGAGCAAGGCTACCTTTACCGAAAAGAACTTGTTCAGTAAAAAGCCGATGATCACCACGGCCAGGCTGAAACGCAAGGCTTCCAGCAGGACTAGCGGACCGCGGTTATAAAACTTATCCATCCAAAGCCGGGAAAAAGAAAGCTTTTCCACCCGTCGGAATACCAGTGCCCATAGAAAAGGGGCGATCAGCACCAGAGAGATCAGCGCAGAGAGTTCAGCTACAATAAGGGGACTCTCTATTTCCCTTGACATGAAAGGATTTATATAATTGATCACGATCAAAAGGATGCCGATGATAATGACCGTATGAATGACGATGGTTTTGGTGTAGGCGCGTAGTAGGATGCGCCAGCTCCCCACTTCATGAATCTTTTGTGCACCGGAGCTATAGCGGTTGATATAGGTAATCCAGCCGTCAGGCAGATGCCGCTCCAGCCAGAAATAAAAAGGTTCGGAATAGCGGATGAGATAGGGGGAGCAAAAGGTCGTTAATACAGACACACCGACCGCGATGGGGTAAAGGAAGGAACTGGTGACCTTCAGGGTCAGGCCCAGGGTGGCAATGATAAAGGAAAATTCACCGATCTGGGCCAGGCTCATGCCTGTTTGCAGGGATTGTTTAAGCGGCTGTCCCGAAACGAGGGAGCCGATGGTCGCATTCACGATCTTACCGCCTACCACCACAAAGGTGAGCAGGAGCACGGGAAAAATATAATGTGCCAGCACCGATAGGTTGATGAGCATGCCTACTGATACGAAGAAGATGGCAGCGAACAGGTCTTTGACCGGTTTTATCAGGCGGATGATCTTTTCATGATCAGGTGTCTCGGCAAGAATGGAGCCCATGATGAAGGCACCCAGGGCCGAAGAAAAGCCCGCCCTGGTCGCCAACACCACCATGATGAGACAGAGGCCCAGGGACACCACGAGCATCGTTTCTTCATTCATCAGCTTTCTGGTCCGTTTCAACAGGGTGGGCAATAAAAAAATACCGGAAATAAACCACAGAATGAGAAAAAAAGCAAGCTTCAGCACGTTTAAGAGCACGTCTTCTCCCGAGAAGTTCCTGCTTACGGCGACCGTGGAGAGCAGCACCAGCAGCAAAACAGCGGCCAGGTCCTCGATCACCAGCACGCCCAGCACTGAACCTGCGAATTTTTTGGTTTTCACGCCCAATTCTTCGAAAGCCCTGATGATGATGGTCGTGGAGGAGATGGCGATGATGCCCCCGAGGAAAATGCAGTCCATGGTGGACCAGCCGAGCAGGCGCCCTGTAATGAAACCGGTCAGCAGCATGAGGGAAACTTCATAGATGCCGGTGATGCCCGAAGTGGGTCCTACCTTTAGCAGTTTTTTAAAGCTGAATTCCAGGCCCAGGCTGAACAAAAGGAAGATCACCCCGATATCGGC
>DASULB010000059.1:0-11269 GCA_036278455.1 Chitinophagaceae bacterium
TAAATATTGACAACGCCCCGACTGTTCTTGACCTGGTAGGTCTGCCGGTTCCCGAAGAAATGCAGGGCAGGAGCCTGAAACCTATTTTGGAGGGAAATCCACCCAAAGACTGGCGTACATCAATGTATTATCATTATTATGAGTTTGGAGGGAATCACTGGGTGGCGCCCAATTACGGGATTCGTACCGAACGCTATAAGTTGATCAGTTATTATACCGAAAATCAATGGGAGCTGTTTGATTTACAAAACGACCCTGATGAAATGGAAAGCTTGTTTAAGTGGGGTGGTTACGACATCCATCCCGGCTACGAGACAGTCGTTCATGATCTGGTTGAGGAGTTAAAGCAACTGCGAAAGCAATATAAGGATGACACCGGGCAACCGGTTCGCCTGGTGCCTACTAAACAATACGACTAACAAAAACGGTGTGAAAAGGACCTGGATTCCGGGGAGTATGATGACGGCCGTATATGATTATACCCGAAAAACAGGGCGACCACTAATCGCTATGCCATCAAGTATACCAGGTCGCACATGCCGGTTTTGTTTATCGAAAAGGAATTGAATAACGATAATGGGAAAGGATATACTTATTTTTGGGTACATATATAAAGTAGGCAATTTATGAAAAGGTACATTTTTTTATCTTTAATCCTATTTTTATTATTAACACCCGGTATGCTTTATGCGCAAGGCGTGCATCGGGTGATCAGGACACCGGAATATCGGGCACTTCAAAAGAAATTGTGTACGGGTTGGAACACCTGGTATAATAACAGTGTGACCTCTTATGTGCTTCTGCCCGAATGTTTCTCCATCAACCTGTGTTTTACCCGTCCGGGCGACGGGGATTATCTGAGAGAGACGTTCAAGCTGTCTGACTTCGATAAACAGCCATACCAGGTGGTGCTTGGATTGCGCTCGGATGATGGCGATTATACCAGCATGATCCTAACCTATAAAGGAGAAAAGGTGTTCATACAAACCGCAACGGACGGTGAGGATGAGCTTATCTTGGTTTCTCCTGAGAAGGGATCGGGAAATTATCTGGTCGTCGAGGCAGGTTTGCTGTGGAACCGTCCGGGCATCATCGGTGCAGAGGATAACAGGCTTATCGGTAAATTCCCCGGCAGGACCATTCGGGTCAGCACAACAGCTTCTCCGATCGAAGATGCTTATGCTGCTACAACGGCGCCGTGCCTGACCTTTTCCATGAAACATGAGATCGGTATTTATACCGGAAAGCCGCGAACGTTAACAGAAATAAAAACTATTATTGACGCGCATCGCCGGGAGCAACAAAAGCGCGTAAACCACTATGGCAGTTTGTCAGAGGCTTTCCGGGCCATGCAGACCATCCTTGCCTGGAATACTGTTTACGATGCTCCCAATCATCGCGTGATCACGCCGGTAAGCAGGAATTGGAGTAAAGGATGGGGTGGGTTCGTGCTCTTCGATTGGGATACCTATTTTGCCAGTTACATGCTTTCATTATTTAATAAAGATCTTGCTTATGCTAATGCCGTTGAAATAACGAAAGCCATCACCCCGGCCGGCTTTATACCAAATTATCAGGCGCCGTTTGGAAAGACTTCCTGGGACCGGTCTCAGCCGCCCATCGGCAGTACTGTCATCCTCTCCATTTATAAAAAGTATCCCGAAAAATGGTTCTTAAAAGAAGTTTACCATGAACTGTTAACGTGGAACAGATGGTGGCCTGAGAACAGGAGTATAGATAGATACCTTGCCTGGGGATCCAATGATGTTTCCGATAGCCTGAATACAATCAGTAAGCACAACTTACAGGCGGCAAAGTTTGAATCAGGACTGGATAATTCGCCGATGTATGACAGCGTCCCTTTCAATCCGCATACCAATACAATGGAATTGGCGGACGTGGGCCTGATGAGTATGTATATCATGGATTGTCATTCTCTGGCGGAAATTGCCGGTATATTAGGTAAAAAGGCGGATACGGATGAATTGAATAAAAGGGCGGCTTTCTATACTAAAAAGCTGGCTACGTTATGGGACGACAAATCAGGCATCTTCTTGAACAAAAGATTGGATAACGGCCGGTTCAGTCATCGCCTGTCCCCCACAAATTTTTATCCCATGCTCGCAAAAGCCTGTACGCAGCAACAGGCAGAAAGGATGATCAGGGAACACTATTATAATCGGGATGAATTTTATGGTGAATACCTGATGCCTTCCACCCCCAGGAACGATCCGGCCTTCAATGACAACAGTTATTGGCGGGGAAGGATTTGGGGGCCCATGAATTTTCTCGTTTATCTGGGCATGAGAAATTATAATCTTAAAGCCGCCAGGGAAGACCTGGTCAATAAATCAGAAGCTTTGTTTATGAAAAACTGGAAAGCGAACAGCGGCGTATATGAGAATTATAATTCCGTTGATGGCAGGGGTGATGATGTCAGTAATTCCGATGGATTTTATCATTGGGGAGCATTGTTGGTCTTTATGAAGTTTATGGAAGCAGGATATATGCAACCGGTGCATTAAAGGGACCAGGACCAAAGATCAAATGGCCGGAAGCTACGGAGGATTTGAATGGTTTAAGGAGCATCCTGTCGGCCGGTAAATAATAGAGCACACTATTTTTAAACTTTTTGTAAGCACAAAGCTGATACCAGTATAAGATTAGTCACCATGAAGAAAACTTGTATATTATTAGTGATGGTGTTGTTGGTTTCAGGTTTCTCCAAGCCAAAGCCAAAAATATTGATCATCGGCGATTCTATCTCCATCGGCTATTTCCCGTATGTTAAAGAAGCATTGTCAAATGTGGCCATCCTGGAACACAACCCCGGTAACGGGAAATATACCCGGAACGGACTCACCAAAATACACCAGTGGCTGGGAAACGAGCAATGGGACGTGATACAATTTAACTGGGGGTTATGGGATCTTGCTTATCGTCAACCAACTGCTAAAAACAAGTTGGCCTTGAATAAAACGGATGGGCGTGTTACCGCTACACCTGCTGAATATGCCAGGAACCTGGACTCACTCGTGCAGATACTCAAAGATACCCATGCCAGGCTCATCTTTGTGACGACAAGCTATGTGCCGGAAAAAGAACCCGGGCGTTACAGCAAGGACGTTAAAAGGTATAATGATATTGCCAAAAGAATAATGAAAGCTAATGGGGTGGCAATTAATGACGTGTATGCCAAATCAAAAATGATACATAAAAAATACGGACGTGGCGATCGCAATGTACATTACACCAAGGTGGGTTATCAGCGTTTAGCTGAATATATAACCGGTTTTTTAAAAAAGGAATTGCGAACCGTTAACTGACAAAGGTTAAAAAAAGATTACATGATAAAGCGGCTGAAACTCCTGATTTGTTTTTGATCAAAAATCGGGAAAAGGATGGCGCGTTGAATTACGGCTGGACGACCCACAGGGGCAGTTATTGGGATTTGCCACTATTGGCATGGGCGAACCATTAAAGAAACCTGGAGATGTTATTTTACGGCCCGGCCAGCTAAAAGGCAATAAGAAACATGATGTATATTTTGTATTCCGGAAATATGAACAGGGAGAAAAGGGAGGATTGGGGATTGCTGAATTCAGGTTAAGCGAACGATAAATGAATAAAGGATATCGTGAAAAAGAAATTTGAAATGATAGGGGTTGTTTGTGTTTTATTTATTGTTCTGGTAAATTTTCCAATCAAAGCTGGTGATATTGCCAGCAATATGCAGGGTTTAACAGATCATCAACAAAATATAAAATGAGAACAAACATTCAAAAATTTTTTATGATCGCGGTATTGCCGTTATTGGGTTTGCCTTTTATGGCCGGTGCAATGACCGGTGGTAGGGCAAGGACGGTTACTGCCAGGAGTCCTGATCATCATCTGGAAATGAAGATGACTATCTCAAAAGGAAAATTGCGTTATGGCGTATCGGCCGGTAGCAATGTGCTTATTTCCGGTTCGTCCATGGGGCTGGATTTCGGGCAGGCGGGTATTATTCCATCCGGGAGCTGGAAGGTGGATAAGGTTGTTAAACGCACTGTCGACAAAATCTGGAAGCCGGTATGGGGCAAATCTTCAACGGTGGACGATCAGTACAATGAGACCACCATTACGCTTCATGGATCCGGTGCTCCTTTCAATCAATTTTGTATCGTCATAAGGGCATACAATGATGGGGTAGCGTTCCGTTATGAAATTCCCCATAGTGCAACAGGAGGAGAAATAATCTGTAAAAAGGAACTGACCACTTTTAATTTTACAGGAGATGATACCGCCTGGTTTTATAACGGGGAAGAGCATAACCTTGGTCCGGATAAGTTGACGGCAGTGGCGGGCAACAGGCAGCCTGTAATGACCATTAAAGCAAGAGACGACGCGTATATGGCGATCCTGGAGGCTGATTTGCAGAGCGGAAGCCCGGTGGTCCTTAACAGCAGGAAAGGAGAAACCGCTTTTTCGATCGTATCGGCTCCGGGAGCGGTGAAACCCGGCTATGTATCTTCCTGGCGTGTGATCTTATATGGAGAAAATCCAGGAGCGCTGGTGGACGCTCACGTAATTCAATTGCTAAATCCGCCTCCTCCAAGCGGGACGGATTTCTCCTGGGTGAAACCTGGATTGGCGCTGTGGGATTGGCGCATGAACGGAGCCGTTGTAAATGGGTTTGAATATAAAATGAGCTATCCGTCCTGGGTCAGGATGGTAGATTTTGCTTCAAAAAGCGGTATTCCTTATCTTTTGCTGGATGCCGGTTGGTACGGACCTGAATTCAAAAAGGAGTCTGATCCGTTCAAAGGGGGCAAGGTGGACGAGGTAAAAGAATTAATTGCCTATGCCAAACCCAAAGGGGTGAAGATATGGCTGTACCTGAATGATATCGCCGGGAGGAATTATCCCCTGGAAGAGATACTGAAGCAATTCGGTGAATGGGGCGCTGCCGGTATCAAGTACGGATTTATGCGCGGTTCCATGGCAGAAAAGAATGTCCGTACCCGCCTGATAACAAAGCTTTGTGCAAAGTACCACCTGATGTGTGACTTCCATGACGGGCCGGTGATCCCGTATGGGCAGATGCGAACCTGGCCAAATGCCGTTACACGGGAATATTGCCAGGCACAGTTGGATGCGCACAGGGTTTTTCAGCCCAAGACCTTTGTGACATCCGTCTTTGTAAATATGCTGGCAGGCCCGCTGGACATGAATAATGGGATCTTTGGCCTTCAGACGAACCGGGTAGATAACCCTGAGGAAGCTCCCTCAACGCTTGTTTCAGAGGCAGCCCGTACGCTGATCGTTTTTTCAGGTGCGACCATTATACCGGATATTCCTGAAAACTATCGTAAATATCCGGATGTATTTTCGTTTATTGCAGCAGAAAAAATGCCCTGGAAACGAAGTAAAACGCTGATGGGTGAGATAGGTAAGTATATTGTGATGGCGCGGCAGGCTTCAGACGGTACGTGGTTAGTAGGGGCTGCCACAGATGAATCGGCCCGTGAGTTGAATATTCCTTTGCGCTTTTTAGGAAAAGGGAATTATGAAGCGACCATCATCCAGGATGGCGATGATGCCCATTACCTGACCAATCGCACGGCACATAAAATAAATAAGAAGACAGTACATTCATCTGACGATGTTCATGTCAGGCTCGCGCCGGGCGGTGGTGCCTGTTTGATTATTAAAAAAGAGTAATGTTTACGATCTGTTTTTTGAAAAAGTTTTGTTGTAATAGTTGAATGAAGTATTCACTTGAAAATCAAATTAGTGATGATGTATTTATCTTTTTTTAGCCGTTTCAAATGCCGGTATGTGGTGATCCTTTGCTTCTCATTGACTTTATTGATCATGAGCGGGTGCAATGAAACAGAGAAGCCGCCGGCGCCCTACGGGGCTGTCCCCAGCGCACGCCAGCTTGACCATGAGAAGATGGAGATGTATGCGTTCCTGCATTTCAACATGAATACGTTTACGAATAAGGAATGGGGCTATGGCGACGAGTCGCCCACCCTGTTTAACCCCACGGATTTTGATGCCGACCAAATCGTCGGCACATTGGCCCGAGCCGGTTTCAAAGGTGTTATTCTGACCGCCAAACACCATGACGGTTTTTGCTTATGGCCTTCTGCCTACACAGAACATTCTGTAAAGAATTCACCCTGGAAAGATGGTAAAGGAGATGTGGTACGGGCCATATCCGACGCGTGTAAAAAATACGGGATCAAATTCGGTGTTTACCTGTCTCCGTGGGACCGGAACAGGGCCGACTATGGGACTCCATCCTATATTACTTATTATAAGAACCAGTTACGGGAACTGCTGACCCGTTATGGGGATATTTTTGAAGTCTGGTTTGACGGGGCTAACGGTGGCAGCGGTTATTATGGTGGCAGCAGGGAGGTACGCAAGATTGACAAGGACAATTATTATCCCTGGGACAGCCTGTATCATATCGTGCGGACATTACAGCCCGGTGCCGTGATGTTCAGCGATGCAGGTCCCGATTTACGGTGGGTGGGGAATGAGAAAGGATATGCCAATGATACTTGTTGGGAGACTTATACGCCCATCCCGCAGAAAGGTTTTAAACATGCTTATGCCGGTAATACGCAATCCCGGCAGGGTGAGAAGGGAACGATGAACGGGAAATACTGGATGCCTGCGGAAGCGGATGTATCCATACGCCAGGGATGGTTTTATCATCCGGATCAGGAGCCCAAATCCCTGTCACAATTGGTGAGTATTTATTTCAATTCTGTGGGAAACGGCGCTTTGCTGAACCTGAATGTCCCGCCGAACCGGGCAGGAAAGATAAGCCCCGAAGATTCTGTCCGCCTGATGGAATTCAAAAAATACCTGGATGAAGGTTACCGGAATGATTTTCTGGCGGGTAGTCAGGCAACTATTACAGGCGCCGGTGGCAAAACGGTGTCTGCCATGCAACTGACAGACGGTAAGACAGCTACTTATTGGGCGGCACCCGGTGATACGGCTTACAGTATTACTTTTAAACTGGACAAGCCCTCCGTGGTCAATTGCCTGATGATGCAGGAGTATATACGGGCAGGACAACGTGTTGCATCTTATACAGTGGAGGTGTCGTCAAATGATCATTGGCAACAGGTAGCGGCAGGCGCCACCGTCGGATATAAAAAGCTGGTTCGTTTCCCCGATGTAAAGGCATCGTCCGTAAGAATTACGATCAATAGGGCATTGGCCCCTCCTGTATTGGCCGAGGCAGCGCTTTACAGGTTTCCCGATATTGAACAGGATCATTAAGATACTTAAACAAAAATATAAAATGGACCGAAGAAAATTTGTATGAACGTCCGTTACTCTGATCGGTGGTATTCCTGTTTTACGTGGAGGCATGTAATAAAAGAATGGAGAATGGAGGTGGCAGATGATTTTTTATTACTTTGGGATGATGCCACATGCAGAACCCCTTTAAAATTTACAGTGAAATAATACTCCTGTTATGAAGCAAGTGTTTTTGTCCATCGGACTGGTTATATGGGCGCTTGGCGGGATCATGGCGCCTTGTAACGCCCAACAATATCCATCACACCCCGATATCGTGGTGATCTACATGGATGATATGGGTTATGGCGATGTGGATGCGTACGGGGGCATCGATTATGTAACGCCTCATATAGACCAGTTGGCAGCACAGGGAATGCGTTTTACCAATTTTTATTCCGCGCAGCCAATATGCAGCGCCTCCAGGGCCGCTATCCTGACAGGCTGTTACCCCAATCGCATTGGCATCCATGGCGCCTTATTCCCGCATGCTGATTTCGGGCTGAGCGATAAAGAAGAAACGATTGCCGGCATGTTGAAGAAAGAAGGATACTTCACGGGGATTATAGGCAAGTGGCACCTCGGCGACGCACAAAAGTTCCTTCCGCTGCAGCATGGGTTTGATTATTATTTTGGCCTGCCTTATTCCAATGATATGTGGCCGGTAAACTATGACGGGACACCCGCTCACGATACTACCAAATGGCCGGGGCGTTTTCCGCCGCTTCCCCTGATAGAAGGGAATAAACCTGTCCGTTACATCCGTACCATGAAAGATCAGGGGATGCTTACTACCTGGTATACCCAAAAAGCGATCAGGTTTATTCATCAGCATAAAGACCAGCCATTCTTTCTTTACATGGCGCACTCCATGGTACATGTTCCTATTGCAGTCTCTGACAAGTTTAAAGGGAAAAGCGGACAGGGCTTGTTTGGGGATGTGATGGAAGAAATAGATTGGTCTGTCGGCGAGGTGATGAAAGCGCTCAAAGACAATGGACTTGCCGGTAACACCCTGGTTATTTTCACTGCTGATAACGGACCTTGGCTGATATTTGGGAACCGTGCCGGGTCAGCGGGGGGCTTGCGGGAAGGAAAAGGGACGACGTGGGACGGAGGGCAGAAAGAGCCGGCTGTTATGCGCTGGCCCGGTGTCATTCCTCCAGGAACGGTTTGTAACAAACTTGCCGCCAATATTGATATCCTGCCTACGCTTGCTGCCATCACCGGGGCGCCATTGCCTGTCCATCAGATAGACGGGGTGAATATATTATCCTTACTGAAGGGAGAACAGGATGCCAATCCCCGTGATCATTTGTATTATTATTACCATCAGAACAGCCTGGAGGCGGTACGCCAGGGCCCCTGGAAGCTTGTATTACCCCATGACTATCGTTCATCGGTGGGCATGCTTCCGGGCAAAGACGGCTGGCCCGGGAAAACCCATAAAGATTCTACCGGTCTTGCCCTGTATGATCTGCGCCGGGATCCCGGGGAAAGATATGACGTAAAGGCGCAGCATGCTGATGTTGTAGCGCGCATTCAAAAACTGGTCGAGCAGGCGCGGGAAGACCTGGGCGATGATCTTACGGGCAGGCAGGGGAAAAACAGGCGACCGCCGGGGAGATTATAAAAGTGATTCCGGTGATCGTGAAGGGTGCCGGGAGAACATACAGACTTTAACTATCCATATATAATCATCAGTGTAACACATTAGACGCAGTCGACATGAAAAAAAATCATCTTCCCCTCATAGCGGTATTGCTTCTGATTTCAGGCATTTTTTCTTCCTGTGCCCGTAGGCCGCATCGCCAGGCCAAAAGACCAAACATCGTTTTTATCATGAGCGATGACCACGCTTACCAGGCGATCAGTGCTTACGGATATGGTTTAAATCATACCCCCTATATCGACAGTCTTGCCCATGAAGGGATCCGGTTTACACACGCCTTTGTGAATAATTCACTTTGTGCTCCGAGCCGGGCGGCTATTCTTACCGGCAAATACAGTAACCTCAACGGGATTAAAGGAAATGGGGGTGAAGTATTTGACGGCACACAGGTGACCTTTCCTCAATTGCTGCAACGGGCAGGTTACCAGACGGCAATGATCGGTAAATGGCATCTTATTTCTGATCCTACGGGATTTGATTACTGGAATATCCTTCCGGGTCAGGGTGATTATTACAATCCTGATTTTATTCGGGGTGGTGATACGATGAGGGTGAAAGGATATGTGACGGACCTGATTACAGATGATGCACTGAAATGGCTGGATCAGCGGGATTCCACAAAACCTTTCTGTGTACTTGTCTGGAACAAGGCGCCCCATCGGGACTGGATGCCGGCGCTTAAATACCTCAATGAATTTGATTCAGTAACAATACCGGTTCCTTCCACTTTATTTGATGATTACAGCACCCGTACCCGGGCGGCTCATGAACAGAAAATGGAGATCGGTAAATGGCTTTCACCCGACTATGACCTGAAGGAAGAAATGTTCCCGAAAAAGATGCATCGTTACGATGACCTTTGGAACAGTGTATTCGGCCGCCTCAGCCCTGAAGAGCAACAGACATTTGCCAAAGCCTATAAGCCTGAAAACGATGCTTTCAGAAAAGCGCATCTCTCCGGTAAAGACCTGACCATCTGGAAGTATGAACGTTATGTAAAAGACTACCTGCGCGTTATCCAATCGGTAGATGACAATGTAGGCAGAATAATGGATTATCTGAGAGAACACGGCCTGGATAAAAATACGATCGTCATTTATACCGCGGACCAGGGATTTTACCTGGGAGAGCATGGATGGTTCGACAAGCGGTTCATGTATAAAGAATCTTTCCGCACCCCCCTTATTATCCGGTGGCCGGCGGTGATAAAACCCGGCCAGGTAAACGGGGATCCGGTAATGAATGTGGATCTTGGAGAAACATTGCTGGATGCGGCAGGGGTCGCTATTCCTGATGAGATGCAGGGAGCGAGCATGCTGCCTATTCTGAAAGGGAATAAACCGGATAATTGGCGTAAATACGTCTACTATCATTATTATGAATCAGGTGGAGAACACAATGTGGCAAAGCACATTGGTGTCAGATCTGACCGGTATAAGCTCATTTATTTTTATGAAAATAAAGAGTGGGAGTTGTACGATATGCAGAAAGATGCTGACGAATTGGATAATGTTTATGGTAAACCTGCCTATAAGGGAATTCAGGACTCGCTGAAACAGCAGTTACGGATACAAATGAAAAAATATAAGGATAGTGTATGAAAAGACCATTTGCTCTTGCCGGATTGATCATCACATTGTCGGCTCAGGTTGCCTTTTGCCAGAAAACTATTCAATATAATTGGTGGAATCCGGCGGAGAGTAATTTTTCGGTGATCCAGGGGCAGACATGGCCAAAGGAAGTGGCACAGTTCTATGATCGGCTGCTGGCGCGGGCAAAAAAAGAAGTTAATCAATCAGTGTGGGAACGGTCACAGGACGCTGCCGGATTAACGATCCGGTTTTATTCCAATGCACCTGCTATACGGGTGCGTTACACGGTGTCAGGCAGAAAAGATCAGGAGAAAAGGATTGCCGGCCTTAATAAGCAAATCGCCTGGCTGTGTAGTCAGGAGAATGTTGCTTATATCAATCCTGGCAGACTTTTACTGGATTCTTCAAGAAAGCTAAATAAATCACTTTTTGCAGTCGGGCCACATCCTGACAAGGAAGGGCACCGGATTTTGGCAAAGGCAATGGCACCCTATTTAGTGCCTTTGAACGAATAACCGGGTAAAATTTCGGTATAATAAACGAGAGGGAAGAAATGATATTTATTTGCCAACCATGGAGCGGCTGGAGCCTTGTGAAAATCCGGGTGAAGCATTCGACCATCACAGGGATCGTTTAATCATCCGAGCGAAAGCAGGCATGAGACCTTTGACAGCCGGATGATGAAGTATTCTGAATG
>DASULB010000060.1:0-20253 GCA_036278455.1 Chitinophagaceae bacterium
CAAACAATAAACTCTCATCACCGCAAAGTGACAAAATGGCTCATTCGTTAAACCCGAACGGGCCGACTCAAATTAATTTTAAAAATCCTTGGTGGCGACTTAAAAATAATGCAGGGTGGCGACTTCCTTCGAGATTTTACATAGGTATCCCAATTGGCCATTAGATTTTTTAAATGTTCCATATACTCGTCCTTCGTTTTAACTTATTTCAAGAAGTCTATCGTGATTGCAGTGGTTTATCGATATACCCACTTTAGATACTTCAATATCCTGTATCGAAAAATTTTAAACGCTATGTTTTTGTAGAGCCTGAGCAGGAACCAACTCATTCAAATGGCCGAGTGATGGTTTTTGTTAATAAAGGTCCAAAAGGGTTATTCAAGAGTTTTTTTGACCTTGCGCACGAAAGCTTCACTTACACCAGCACTTATGGCAAGTTGGCGAATAGTGAAATCACCTGTTTTCAGGAAATTTCTTATTAGTTCTTCTCTGCCTTCTTGCCTACCCTTTTCTCTTTCTGCTTGAAGTGACGCGTATGCATCCCAGTAATCCATCAGATTTTTTTGATATCGCATATACTCCTCCTTTGACAGGTTCGCTACAGCGGCTATGGTGAAAAGTTTCTGTAATATTGTCTTATTCAAAATTACAGGAATTTTTTTTAACCGACTCATGTTTTTTAAAACATACAGCCACCTGTCCAGTCCGGTTTCCAGTTCCTCTTCCTTCTTGGTAAATTTTGGTATTTCAATAAAAGTAAACGACAATTTATCGTAAAATGGCTGTTTTTCATTTTCACCATAGAGTTGTACCCGGCGGAGATATTGATCGGGTGCGGAATCTTTAAAACTGAAGTCCATCAGGCCGATAAAATAGACTTCTTTCAGGCCGTAATTCCATTTTTTTCCTCTCAAACCCTGTTTGCGGATAACAGCGGAAGTATAATAGACCGCCCTGTCCTTAAAAAATGGCTGGTTAACCCGCTGAACCTCGATGATAAATTTTTCGCCATCCTTTCCGGTGCATGTTAAATCGTAAATTGTTTTGCGTGCATCCTTGTTCGGCTCGACAGTTTCGTTTCTATTGTAGGTCAAATCCACAATATGCTTTCCTTTCTTAGCTAGCAATTGGTTCAGAAAATCGATCAGCAGGTCCTTGTGCGGTTCCTGCCCAAAGAGGTGCTTGAATCCAAAATCCGACATAGGATCAACATAAGTTCCGATAGAGGATATTATATCTTCTTTTGTTGGTATACGTTCTTTGATTTGTTGCTGTCTCATCATTAATTGTTTGGGTGAGCATGAGAAGATGTTTCCTGTGGGAGAAAATGTCCCGGAAGTAGTGTGATTGATTGATAGGATTATGATCCCTTACAAAGGAAGGGTACAAATATACAAAAAAATTATTAAACGATTTCTATTTATTTGTTTAGATTTGTATTAAAATCGCAAACAAATGGATATTTTATTGAAATCTAATTTAAAAGAACTGCGACACCGGCATCGGTTGACACAACGAATGATGGCGGAGAAGCTTGGGATCATCCCTTCTGCTTACGGAAACTATGAAACGGGATTTTCCAGACCACCGTATGAGGTACTCTATCAGTTATCCAAAATTCTTGGAGTTACTGTAGACGACCTGTTGTTCAGAGACCTGGTTGCTTTGCGTGTGAAGGCAGAAAAGGAAGCGGAGATTACCCTGCAACAACGTCTCAGCAGGGGATATGGGATTCAGGATGATGAAAATAAGGATAATGTAAAAGAGCCTGCGATCCCATATGCATCCGAGATGACGACCGTTCTTCGGAGGCTGACGGATGTTATTGAGAAGCTGAACAACCGGTTGGGATGAACGGCAAACCTTCTTATTTTTTCACGTCAGAAAAAATCAATTTGCTGTGGCTTGATTTATTCTTTGACTATAATTTTGTTGAAAGTCAGTCTCTTACAGAAGCATCATAAAAATTCTTTATAAAAAACTTTGCCGGATAATATCTTCTCTTTACCTTTGCCCTCCTTAAAAAATCGTATAAACCGCTTTTATCTTTTTGTAATGAACACGCTAAGTTATAGAACGCAGTCGGCCAATGATGCCACGGTAAAGCATGACTGGTACGTCATTGACGCGACCAATCTGACATTGGGCAGGATGAGTGCCCGCATCGCGGCGATCCTCCGGGGCAAAAACAAGCCTTCTTATACGCCTCATGTGGATTGCGGGGATTACATCATTGTAATCAATGCCGATAAGGTCGTTTTGAGTGGCAATAAGCTGAATGCCAAGGAGTATATCACCTATTCCGGTTATCCGGGTGGGCAGAAAAAGGAGTTGGCGCGCAACCTGTTGGCCCGCCGGCCGGAGGCTGTCATTGAACGCGCCGTAAAAGGGATGCTTCCCAAAAACAGGCTCGGTCGTCAGCTGTATAAGAAATTATTCGTCTATGCAGGTGCCGAACATCCCCATGTCGCTCAAAAACCCCAACCACTAACATTTTAATTATCATCATACATGGAAAAGCAAAATAATACCCTGGGCCGCCGTAAAGAAGCCGTAGCCCGTGTATTTATCCGCAAGGGTACCGGTCAGGTGATCGTCAATGGCAAGGATTATAAAACATATTTCTCCCTTATCTACCTGCAGAACCAGGTAGAGTTGCCCCTGAAAACCATCGAAGCAACGGATACCTTTGATATAACAGTCACTGTAAAAGGTGGCGGCATCAAAGGACAGGCCGAAGCTATCCGGCTGGGGATTGCCCGCGGCCTGTGCGACATCAATGCCGAATGGCGCCCCTCGCTGAAGCACGCGGGACTGCTCATGCGGGATCCCAGGGTCGTGGAACGTAAGAAGCCCGGTCAAAAGAAAGCCCGCAAGAACTTCCAGTTCTCCAAACGCTGATTACCCGGTTTGGGTTTGCGGACGATGGATATGCATCATGATGCGCAATTGGTTTCATTCAATTTTCAATTTTTACCTCAATTACCATGGAAGATAACAAGACTTCTTTGCAGCAGGAACTTCTCGAAGCAGGCGTACATTTTGGTCACCTGAAAAAGAAGTGGAACCCCAAAATGCTGCCTTATATTTTTGCCGAGAAAAAAGGCATTCACATCATTGATCTGAACAGAACAACGGAAGCTTTGGAGGAGGCCGCAGCGGCATTGAAATCCATTGCCCGCAGCGGTAAAAAGATCATGTTTGTCGCCACCAAAAAACAGGCCAAGGAAATCGTCGCTGACGCGGCGCAAAAGGTCAATATGCCTTATGTGACAGAGCGTTGGCTGGGTGGCATGTTGACGAACTTCTCCACGATCCGTAAGAGTGTGAAGAAAATGCAGAGCATTGAAAAGATGCTCGGTGACGGTACACTGGAAAACATTACGAAGAAGGAAAGGCTGTCATTGAAGCGTGATAAGGATAAAATGGAAAAAGTACTGGGAGGAATTTCCCAACTGGCGAGGCTTCCGGCGGCGCTGTTCATCGTGGACATCACCAATGAACATATCGCCCTGGCCGAAGCGCGCAAATTAAACGTCACCACCTTTGGTATGGTGGATACCAATTCAGATCCCACCCGTGTGGACTTTGCCATTCCGTCCAACGATGACGCCACCAAATCCATTGCCATTATCACCAATTATGTCGCAGCGGCCATCGCCGAAGGATTGCAGGAGCGCGCACTGAACAAAGAACAGGAGGTGGTAGAGGAGGATGATGACAATGAAAAGAACATCAAGAACCTGGAGGCTGATGGCGATGAAGATAGTCGCAGGAACCGCAGGAAATCCAAGGAAGCCGGTCATGGCGGACTGCCCAAACGCAGGGCTGCCACTCCCGGCCACGGCGGCAGAAAACCCGCTCAAAAACGCTAAGAACGGCAAGTTTCCTGATCTTCAGGAAACGCAGGTGGGATCATGAGGAGCGTTTCATTAATTTAATCATTATAAAATACCAGACGATATCATGGCAACAGTAACAGCAGCAGATGTAAACAAACTGCGCAGTCAGACCGGAGCCGGAATGATGGATTGCAGAAAAGCATTAATTGAAAGTGATGGCGATTTTGAAAAGGCCATCGATTATTTGCGCAAAAACGGTCAGAAAGTGGCCGCGAAGCGTTCCGACCGCGAGACCAAGGAAGGTGCGGTCATTACCCAGACATCGGAAGATAACCAAAAGGGCGTCGTAGTGTGTCTGAGTTGCGAAACAGATTTTGTCGCCAAGAATGACGCGTTCGTTGGCTTCGCCAAGTCGGCGGCCGACCTGGCACTGGCACAAAATATTCCTTCACTGGAAGCATTGAACAGCGCACAACTGGATGGTGCGCCGATCACCGATAAGATCAATGACCTGGTGGGTAAAATAGGAGAAAAAATCACCCTGAGCCGCTATGAAAAGATTGAAGCCGCTTATGTGGCTTCCTACATCCATGGCAATTACCGGATGGGTGTTTTAGTGGGCTTCTCCAAGCAGATCCCCGAGGACGCAGCCAGGGACATCGCCATGCAGATCGCGGCCATGAACCCCATCGGCGTGGACCAGCAAAGTGTTCCTGCCGATGTAGTGGCCCGTGAAAAGGAAATTGCAGTTGAACAGGTAAAGGCCGAAGGCAAGCCCGCTGAAATGGCGGAGAAAATCGCCCAGGGAAAGCTGACCAAATTCTTTAAGGAACAAACCCTGCTGGCCCAGCCTTTTGTAAAAGATAATAAACAGTCAGTAGCTGATTATCTTCGCGGCGTAGACGGGGATGCGAAGATTACCGGATTCAAGCGGGTGGCACTCGGCTAATCAGAAAATTCAAAAAAAGAGCGTTTAAAGAACGCTCTTTTTTTATGCCTGTTTTCACCGGCTCTGTACGGAAGGAGGGTGAAATTGGCCCGAATCGAAAGTTTTTTTGTAATTTCAACACCAATATGCTTCCCAGATATAAACGTATTCTGCTTAAACTTAGTGGAGAATCCCTGATGGGAGAAAAGACTTATGGCATTGATCCGGCCATGATCGCGCAATATGCCAAAGACATTAAAACCATTACCGACCTCGGGGTCCAGGTAGCGATCGTCATTGGCGGCGGCAATATTTACCGGGGCATGGATGCCAAAGAGACAGGTATTGAGCGTGCGACGGGTGATTATATGGGTATGCTGGCGACCGTGATCAACGGAATGGCCTTGCAGAGCGGCATGGAAAAGGCGGGATTGTTCACCCGGCTTCAGTCCGCCATCAAAATGGAACAGATCGCGGAACCTTATATTCGCCGTCGTGCCATCAGACACCTCGAAAAGGGCCGTGTGGTTATTTTTGGCGCCGGTACAGGCAATCCATATTTTACGACCGATACGGCCGCTTCTTTGCGCGCCATAGAGATCGACGCTGACGTCATCCTGAAGGGGACCCGGGTGGATGGTGTTTATACCGCTGATCCGGAAAAGGACAAGAACGCAACGAAATACGACAGGATCTCATTCGAGGAGGTATACCGCAAGAACCTCAATGTGATGGATATGACCGCTTTCACCCTTTGCCAGGAAAACAAATTACCGATTATCGTCTTCGATATGAACCTTACCGGCAATCTGCTCAAGGTTATCCATGGCGAGAAAGTAGGCACCCTGGTAACTGCCTGACAAGCCATTCCCGCTTCGCAGTGATGCCCGGGCGTCAGGGAAATGATCACCGCCGCAAAAGGGTAAAGGTCTTTACCGCATGTCTTATTTGCCGTTTTGCCATTTTGATTTTGTTCTTTTTAGTTGTCTCCAGGACCTCCTGTTAGTATATTCTTGTCGTGGGGACCGGTGAGGGCGCTTTAAAGGAGGACGGTTCATTTCGACATTCATTTTTTATCTTTGCGGGGTATGGAAGACATCTTAAAGCAAATAGCGGATTATAAGACGGAGATAGACGCTTTTCACCCCGGTGGTCCGGAAGAACTTGAAGCGTTCCGGATCCGTTTTATCGGTTCCAAAGGCATTGTAAAATCACTTTTTGCAGAGATCAAAAACGTGCCCTCCGACCAGCGCAAATCCTTTGGTTTGGCGCTCAATGACTTCAGAAATTTCACTGAAGATAAATACAAGTCAGCCAAGGATTCCCTCTCGCCGGCGGAGGAGGAACAGCCAGAGGACGAGGACCTGACGCTTCCGGCGCAACCGCACCGGTTAGGTGCTCCGCATCCCATCACCATTGTTCGCGGACAGATCATCCATATATTCGAGCGGCTTGGATTCGCCATCGCGGAGGGGCCTGAAATCGAAGATGACCGGCATAATTTTACGGCGCTGAACATCACCGAAGATCATCCGGCACGCGACATGCAGGATACCTTTTACATCTCACGGCATCCCGACTGGGTGTTGCGCACGCATACGTCCTCTGTGCAGGTAAGGGTAATGGAACAGGGTAAATTGCCCATACGGATCATCTGCCCCGGACGGGTTTTCCGCAATGAGACCATCTCCGCCAGGGCACATTGCTTTTTCCACCAGGTAGAAGGACTCTATATTGATGAACGGGTTTCTTTCGCAGACCTGAAACAAACGCTTTATTTCTTTGTAAAAGAGATGTTTGGCGAGCAGACCGGCATCCGGTTCCGTCCTTCATTTTTTCCTTTTACAGAACCCAGCGCCGAGATGGATATCAGTTGTCTTATATGCGGCGGAAAAGGCTGCACGGTATGTAAGCAGACGGGTTGGGTGGAGATATTGGGTTGCGGCATGGTGCATCCGAACGTACTTAAGAATTGCGGTATCGACAGTGACCTGTATACCGGATTCGCCTTTGGTATGGGGGTAGAACGGATTGCCATGCTGAAGTACCAGATCAGGGACCTCCGGCTGTTTTCAGAGAACGACATCCGGTTCCTGGAACAGTTTAGGGGAGCTTGATGAAAATACAGTTGTGATGGATATGCTTCCCATAAATAAAATACTGGTCTGTGGCGCGGGTACGATGGGTGCCGGTATCGCCCAGACGGCCATTGAAGCAGGGTTTACCACTTTTCTTTTTGATTCCGACGGGGCCGCCCTGCAAAAGGCGCACCAGCGGATCGATGGATTCCTGGGGCGTGCGGTGGAAAAAGGCAGACTCCGTGAAACCGATAAGGAAGCTGCCCTGGGTCTGTTATCCCTGTGTGACCATTACCGGACGGTGGAAGCCGAGATTGTCATCGAAGCCATCGTCGAAGAAAGGACGGCTAAGATCGAACTTTTCAGGGACCTCGCCGGCGTGTTTGGTGAGCAGACGATCTTCGCCACCAACACTTCATCCTTGTCCGTTTCAGGTATCGCGACGGCCATACCGAACCCCACGCGTGTGTTGGGAATGCATTTTTTCAATCCCGCTCCTTTGATGAACCTTATCGAGCTTGTCGGGACGGTCCACCTCGATCCAAAGGTGATGGAAGCGACCGACTTACTCTGCAGAAGACTGGGGAAGACACCCGTGATGGTACAGGATACCCCAGGATTTATTGTCAACAGGGTTGCCAGGCATTTTTATCTGGAGGCGTTCCGCATCGCGGAGGACCATATTGCAGGAATGGAAGCCATCGACAGATTAATGGAAGCCGCAGGATTCAGGATGGGCCCCTTTGCGCTCACCGACCTCATCGGACAGGATGTCAACTTCGCGGTCACTGAATCCCTCTATACCGCCTTTCACCAGGAGCCGCGTTTCCGGCCTTCACGCCTCCAGGAAGAAAAAATTCAGGCCGGTTTCCTGGGGAGAAAAGCCGGGAAAGGATTTTACGATTATCGCGTGGCTGATCAATAAAAACGTTATCACAGCGTTATCGGAGCGGTATGGATAAAAACGTTATATTCGTTTAGGTATAAGGCGGATCGTCTGTTCAACTATTTTGGAATTAACTATTCTGGGCTTTATGATACTTGTTACCGGTGGAACGGGTTTTTTGGGATCGCGGCTGCTTCAGGAACTGGTCGGTTCCGGCAAAGAGGTCCGTTGCCTGTACCGGAAGAGTATTTTGAAAAATGTTCCGGTGGAAACAGCCAAGTATATTGACTGGCAGGAGGCAGATCTTCTGGACGTTGTGTCCCTGGAAGAAGTGTTGAGCGGGGTGGACCGCGTTTATCACTGTGCCGGAGTGGTATCTTTTGATCCCGGAAACCGGAAAGAAATGCAGGCCGTCAATGTGACCGGGACGACAAACCTGGTGAACGCCTGTATTGCAAAAGGAGTGGACAAACTGGTTCATGTGAGTTCCGTAGCCGCCCTGGGAAGGGCAGCCGGAAGGACGGCCATAGATGAATCATGCAGGTGGGAAGACAGCCGCAATAATACAGCCTATGCCCTGACCAAACACCTGGGAGAGATGGAAGTTTGGCGCGGCATCGGTGAAGGGTTAAAGGCGGTCATCGTCAACCCATCCATTCTTATCGGCTCTTCACAAAGTTGGGATGACGCCTCGGCCGGACTGATCAGGAATGTTTACGATGAATTTCCCTGGTATACCAAAGGGGTGAATGGCTTTGTCAATGTTCAGGATGTAACCAGGGCCATGATCGTGCTCATGGAAGGAGATGTTACGGCGGAGCGTTTTATATTGAATGGGAATAACTGGTCCTACCAGCAGCTTTTCGCCACCATCCATCACCATTTGGGTAAGGAGAACCGTCAGAAATATGCGGCTCCGTGGATGGGTGAGATCATCTGGCGGCTGGAGCGCCTACAAAGCCTGATGACCAGGAGACCGCCCCGTGTCACCCGTGAAATGGCAAAGACCGCAAGGCTCAAAGTTTATTATGATCACAGTAAAATAAAACGTTTTCTTCCGGGCTTTGAATTTACTTCCCTGGAAAAAACGATCGCGGAAACCTGCAGCGCTTTTTTACAGTATAAAGAGAAACAAAACCGGCAGGATGAGTCCGCCACGAAAACCGTTCAGCATATCGATAGCGCATAGAGGTGTTGTGAAGCGCCGGCTAAGTGAAGCCCTCTTTTTTATTATTTCATCAGCAGGGAGGCGATGGCGCCTGCCAGGGCAAACCGTGTTTTCCGGTTCAACTGTTTATCGAGCCAGACCTTCTGATCACCGTTTATCCGAACCGCTGCGACCGTGACGCCTTTCAACCGGAATTCATAGCACATATCCTCAGAGGAACCTGCCTTCATAAAACGATTGTTCCCGTGAACG
Organism: Chitinophagaceae bacterium; assembly: GCA_036278455.1. Classification (GTDB taxonomy): domain Bacteria; phylum Bacteroidota; class Bacteroidia; order Chitinophagales; family Chitinophagaceae; genus FW021-bin31. The sequence goes on from DASULB010000060.1 coordinate 9,155, forward strand.
GAGAATGTCTCATCCACTGACCGAAAGATGCCCACCTGATCCTGATGGCTCAATTCATCAGCTGTTGGCTTCCTTACCATCAGTTCCCAATTTCGCAGCGTGTTTACACCACCTATCCACGCGTAGAAAATATCCTGATGGTCCTCACCGACCATCAGCGCCGGGAGGTTTTTGTTTTGCAGGTCTTTTATCCCGGTGATGACCGCCTGAACCGAAGCCGCGTTACCGTCACCATCTTTCAGAGAGAAATGGAAAGGAGATCGCTGGTCTTTAAAACTGATGATGTGGCCGTTGACGTCTTTTTCCTTATTACCGGTAGCATAACCGCCAAAAGAAACATGGAGCGATGAAAATAACCCGTCTTTTGATTTTACCTTGAGTGCGTTGCGGCTGTTATAGAATCCGTCTTCGCTATTTCCTTTTAGGATGGAACAAGACGAAACGGATACTACTGCAAGGCCCAGCAGCATATAATATCGTTTCTGTATAATGTGCTTTATAATGCGCTGTATCATTTTCTGCATAAGTTTTAAAGTTCCTTCAGGTAAGCAAAGCAATATTCATTCCGCTTTGGCGCCTACAGGTTTTTTACTTTTTCCCATATCTCCGGGATACGTTTTATCCATACGAGTTCCCTGCGTTTGACCCCTGCTTCTTCTGCGGGATACCCGAAGTAAACCTTGCCACTTTTAAGCGAACTTGGAACGCCGGTTTGTGCCAGCACGACCGCATCTTTGCCAATGACCAGATCCTTGGAAACACCTACCTGTCCCCATAACGTGACACCATCTTCAACGATGGTCTTACCACCGATCCCCACTTGCGCCGCGAACAGGCAGTTTTTGCCGATGACCGCTCCATGTCCGATATGCACCATGTTATCCAGTTTGGAACCTTTACCGATGATGGTATCACCACTTACACCTTTATCCACCGTGCAACCCGCACCTATTTCCACATCATCCTCTATGACTACCCGGCCGCAACTTTCCAGTTTATCATAATATACTTCGCGTTCGGGTCTTTTCTTAAAATAAAAGCCGTCGGCACCGAGTACTGCGCCCGCGTGAATGATGACGTTATTGCCGATCACGCTATGATCATAAATGGTTACGTTTGGATGGATCAGACAGCCTGTGCCAACCGTTACATGATTACCAATGAACACACCAGGTTGTATGACTGTACCTTTACCGATGACCGCTGTGTCGGAGATCATCTTAACGGCAGGCGTAAAAGGGGAAAAATGCTTCACGAGTTTTACATATGCGCTGAAGGGGTCAGGGGTCACCAGCAGTGCCTTACCATCAGGGCAGTTCTCTTCCTTGTCGATGAGGATGATACTTGCCTCTGAGTGTAAACATTTTTCATAGTACTTGGCCAGGTCCACGAAAGAGATATCGCCTTTTCGAACTTTGTGTATCTCATTGAGGCCGGTAGCCATCAAATTATGGTTGCCGATTAACTTAGCCTGGATAAATTCGGCAACCCAGGTAACAGGTACTGGTGATTCTAATTTCATAGCGGTTATTTTGAAGGACACAAAAGTAACGTTTAAAACGCATGTTATGCTTATGCCGTTCTTGTCATATTGATTATTTTCAGGGTTAAAAATAAGGTAAATTAGGGCACGGTTATCCACATGGATAAATAAAATGTGCATAAAATTTTTACAATTTTTTTCTTTAATGTAAAAATTCTTTTTAATATTGTGTAGGGAAAGTTTTCCCTCATTCTTACTAACCCATTAATGTAACAAGAAAGCTCGGTAATTTTTATACCGGGCTTTTTTTATGTGTTACGGGAACCCATGTTGATAGCGCATTTCAGAAGTTACCGCTTTATTTATTATATAAACGCATGCCATCGGGAAGTAACAATATTAAAATAAGATGTTCTGACGGGCCGGGTATGGTTTTATGTTTTGGGACGGCAATTTAGCAGAAAAACACTTTTTCATTCATTTTTTTTAAATTTTTTTTTTGATGAAAAAAGAACACTTCTTTGTGGTGGAATGATCTTTTTTACCCTACAGGAATTTCGAGTGATCAAAGGATGAAAAAAAGGAACAAAAAAGCCTTGCCGGCGACCTCAAAAACGGCCTTCCGGCCCGGGCATCTGCAAGCCTTATTTTCTGAAAGGTTACTTTTTTTTGTACCTTCCAAATGTTTTAAAGGAGGGTTTATCCGGACGCAAAACCTATTTGCATGGGAATAGCGCTGAAATCCTTAGGTTTGTAATGCAATATATACAACATATGCTTCGATCAATGACAGGTTTTGGCAAAGCTGAAATGACCAGGGGAGAAATTACCGCCATGGTAGAAATAAAATCGCTCAATGGAAAACAGCTGGACATCAACTTAAGAATGTCCCCTTTATTAAGGCCTTATGAGTTTGATATCCGCGGCCTCTTGCAACAATCGCTGTTGCGCGGTTCGCTGGATGTCTCGATCAATATTCGCCAGAATGGCGCCACACGGCCCATGGTGATCAATACCGTTCTGGCAAGGCACTATTATGAAAGCGTGTCTGCCATGGCCCGGGAATTGAAGCTTCCTGAAACTGACATACTCAGTGCATTGCTTAAACTGCCCGAAGTGGTGTGCCCCTCCACCGAAGAGCTCGCCGATGGTGAATGGCTTCAGGTAAAGGAAGTATTGATCGCAGCGATCACTGATCTTGATAAGCACCGGTTGGACGAAGGTCTTTCGCTGGAGCAGGATCTGCTGCTTCGCATCGGTAACATAGAGGCGTACCAGGAAGAAATAAAAGCCCAGGAGCCGCTGCGGAAAGAGAAAATGAAAAAAAAGCTGGAAACTTCCCTGGAAGAGTGGATTGGTAAAGAGAACATCGACACCAACAGGCTGGAGCAGGAATTGATCTTCTATATTGAGAAACTGGATATTTCCGAAGAACAGGTGCGGTTAACCAACCACTGCCGGTATTTTAAGGAAGTGCTTAATGACCAAACGCCTGCACGGGGAAAACGGTTGAATTTCATTTTACAGGAGATAGGAAGGGAGATCAATACGACCGGTTCCAAGGCGAACGATACGAATATCCAACGGTGGGTGGTAAGCATGAAGGATGAACTGGAAAAGGCCAAGGAACAAATCATGAATGTGCTGTAAACCTTCCAAAGAACAAAACATGAAGCAAAGATTTCGAGCCGGCAGAATGTTATGGGTGATCTCGCTGGCGGCCATCACGCTTTGCAGTTGCGATCACCTGGGTCGTCTGGATGTTTACCAAAAGAACATCCCCGTTCCAGGTTACCAGTGGCATTACAGTTTTCATCCTTCTTTTGAAGTGCTTATCACCGATACCGCGGCGCGCTATAACATCGCTGTTACGGTGCGTCATACAGGTGCTTACGCCTTCAGCAATCTATGGCTGCTGGTCACCACGGGCTATGCGGGACAAAAGCCCAGGACGCAAAGGGTGGAATTACCTTTGGCCGACCGGCAGGGTAAATGGCTGGGCAGCGGCATGGATGGTATTTATGAACACCGCATTCCTATTCAGCAGAACGCGCGGTTCGATAAGAAAGGGACTTATCATTTTTCTTTTGAACAGAACATGCGGATCGATCCTTTGGCGAACGTCATGAGTGTCGGACTGCGCGTTGAAAAAATATCTCCCTGATCATGCTGAACCGGATATTATCCAAACCGGACAATACGAAGATGATTACTTTTTTTTACTTCTTCCTGTTGCTCTATACCATTGCCGCCCTGGTATGGTGGGGCATCCTGCTTCATCAGCAAAACACTCAGATCATGGAATTGCAAAGTCAGGTCCTTCAGCTGAAACAGGATCAGGCGATGCCCCGTGCCGACTATCTCCGGGAGGTGAACCGTATCGATCGTGAAAGAAGACTTCGCAACCTGCAATATATCGGGGAAGGGGGAACTTTTCTTTTGATCATCCTTTTGAGTGCCGGCTTTGTATTCCAGGCCATGCGGCGACAGATCCGTTTTGGCAGACAGCAGCAAAACTTCATGGCCGCTGTGACCCATGAATTGAAATCACCCATCGCCGTGATCCGCCTTAACATAGAGACGCTGCAAAAACACCGGTTGGACGACGACAAGCGCGGGAGGTTTTATGCCAATACCCTTGGAGAACTCAACCGCCTGAATCAATTGTGCAACAACATGCTGCTGGCCTCACAGTTCGACAGCCGGCAGTACCATCTCTCAAAGGAGGCCACCGATCTGTCTGCTCTGGTGCGAAGCATTGCCAGGGAATCGGTGGGCAGGCTTCACCGCCATACCCTGCAGACCAGCGTCCCGGACGGCATTATGGTCCTGGCAGATGTCTTCATGTTGCAGATCGCCATCAATAACCTGATAGACAACGCAGCCAAATACGCGCCTGAGGGAACCACGATCAGCATCCGCCTGCTCGATGAGGGGACAGAGACCCGTTTGCAGATAGCCGACGAAGGCGAGGGTATTCCACGTGATGAACGGCAGCGGATATTTTCAAGGTTTTACCGGATGGGCAATGAAAATACCCGCAAGGCAAAGGGCACCGGTCTGGGACTTTTCCTGACCAGAAAGATCATCACCCAGCATGAAGGGGAGATCGCGGTGCTTGATAATATACCAAAAGGAAGTATTTTTGAAATCCTGTTACCCCAGATACCGCGTAAGCATATCCGCGATGATATTTGATTAAACGCTTGTATACATGAAAAATAGTCATTCAAAAGCATCTGTCCTGCTTGTTGAAGATGAAGAAAATCTGCAGGAAGCGCTGAAGCTGAACCTGGAACTGGAAGGCTATGAGGTGAGTACGGCAAGTACCGGCATGGAAGCCTTGAAATCCATCTCCAGGGAGTATTTCGACCTGGTTATTCTGGACATCATGCTGCCGGAAATGGACGGGATTACGGTATGCGAAAATATCCGCGTGCAGAATAACGATGTGCCCATCCTCTTTCTGAGTGCGAAGAACAGCAGTGCCGACCGTGTGGCCGGATTAAAGAAGGGAGGGGATGATTACATCACCAAGCCTTTCGACCTGGAAGAGCTGTTGCTGCGCATCGGGAAGCTTATCGTGAAGAACAGGAAGATCCATTCCGGAGGCTCCTCGGCTGATCGTTACAGTTTCGGAGACTGCAGCATTGATTTCGCTGCGCAGGAATGCACGGGTTTTGATGGCGTGACCCATTCCCTGGGCAAAAAGGAAGCCATGCTTTTGCGCATGCTTATTGAAAACAAAGGAAAGGTCGTACCAAGAGAGAAGATCCTGCAGGTAGTCTGGGGATATAATGTATATCCCAATACGCGCACCATTGATAACTTCATTTTAAATTTCAGGAAGTACTTTGAAAAGGACAGCCGGCACCCGAGGTATTTTCATTCGGTCAGGGGTGTGGGTTATAAGTTTACCGAATAGGCGCCCTTCTCTTTCGTTTACCGCCTGCCTGCGGCCCGCCGGAGAGCCACATAAAACAATAAAAAACGGTGAGTGCCAGGCACTTTTCATGACATGAAAAGTGTTTGCGAAAGGCTTACTCTGCTTCTACCCACGCGTCGTTTTCCTTTAGCAAAGTGATGAGTTCATCCACCGCCGTTTCGGAGGGTACGTTGCGCTTGATGATGTCTTTGCCTTTATAAAGGGTGATCTTGCCCGGACCGCTGCCTACGTATCCGAAATCGGCGTCCGCCATTTCACCCGGTCCGTTAACGATGCAGCCCATGATGGCGATCTTGACCCCTTTGAGGTGATGGGTTCTGGCGCGGATCTTTTCCGTTGTTTGCTGCAGGTCGAACAAAGTGCGCCCACAGGATGGACAGGAGATGTATTCCGTCTTGCTGATGCGCGTCCGGGTGGCCTGCAGAATGGAAAAGGCCGTGTTGTTCAAAAACTGGCGATTGTCTTTCAGCGGCATATAGGTCCGGCCGGATACCTGCATGTTCCGTGTCAGGTCGGGATGGTTTTTGATCCAGACGCCATCACCCATGCCTTCCAGCAATGGGGCACCCGCTTCGGTGGCAAAATGGATCAATTGTTCATCAATGCTCCGGTGAAGGCTTTCCACGCATAAAATGACCGGATTTTTGATTCCCGCCTCCATCAGCGCGTTTATCTTTTGCCGTACGGCCGGCATGGCCCGCGGGCCGGTGGCATACAGGCAGAGCACGACGCTGTCATCCAGGGAAGCACATAAGGTTTCCCACCGTTCAGTAGAAATACTGAGCGCATCCACCGAAATGAAATTCATTATGGCGGAACGGGAATACAACTTTTCCAGCCAGGTACCTGCAACGAATAGAGGAAAATACTTTTCTTTATCGGGCGCCTGGTCGTAGGCAGGGGCGTCGCAGATGATTCTGAGTGTTTCGGGAAGGAGGAAGTCCACATACTTATCCGCGGTGTACAGGTAATCGGCGGCCTGGTCCGCTAGATGCCATTTGCCCATCCGCTCATTGGGTGTAAAACGGTAACCGATGCTGCCGAGATTTTCGGTGGTCACCGGTGTTTCGGAAAAATCAGCCACCACGACCGGTACATGACCGCTTCCTATGTTCCCGACGGGTCCCGCGGCCCTGCGCTGAAAGCCGAAGGGATCGTAGGCGAGTTTATGGATGGAAGGGACTTTTTTAAGGCTTTCGGTGCGCGCATACCTGGACACCAGGTCGCGGCATACCGGAATTTCATATTCCGGTTCCTCGGTGAGCGACACGCGGATGGTATCGCCAATGCCGTCTTCCAGCAACGTGCCGATGCCAATGGCTGATTTTATCCTTCCGTCCTCGCCGTCCCCTGCTTCGGTGACGCCCAGATGCAAGGGGTAACATTCGCCAAATTCGTCCCACATGGTATGAATAAGCAGACGGTAAGCCTGTACCATGACGTGGGGGTTGCTGGCCTTCATGCTCAGCACGATCTGGTGATAGCTTTCATCCCGCGCGATGCGCAAGAATTCCATCGCGCTTTCCACCATACCCATCGGCGTATCGCCATAACGGCTCATGATGCGATCGCTCAGCGAGCCGTGGTTGGTGCCGATGCGCATGGCGGTACCATAGGTTTTGCATATTTTCACAAGAGGGGTGAAACGCTCCCGTATCCGTGCTATTTCTTCCGTATATTTCTGGTCGGTATATTCAATGAAAGCGAACTTCTTTTTGTCGACGTAGTTACCGGGGTTTATCCTTACTTTTTCCACGATGCGTGCGGCGATCTCTGCCGCGTTGGGTGTAAAATGGATATCGGCGACCAGCGGCGTGGTATAACCACGCGCGCGTATTGCGTTCCTGATGTTCAGCAGGTTTTCCGCTTCCTTTTTGCTGGGTGCCGTGATGCGCACCAGTTCGGATCCCGCTTCAATGCACCGGATACTTTGCGCCACGGTGGCTTCGGTATCCATCGTATCGGTGGTGGTCATGGTCTGGATACGAATGGGATGGAAATTGCCGATGCACAGATCACCTATTTTTACCTCGCGTGTCTGGAGTCGCCTATAATCGCTCAGGGATTCCGCGTAATATTGCATGACTGCAAAATTAACAAACTTATCGGGACAATGCGGTGTTGTGTTGTTCAGGGCGTGGCCTGTCGTGTATTGCGGGAAAATTTTCCCGAAGTGCGGGTCAGATGACCGGAAGCGCGAAAGGCTCACAGTCGCGGAGCTGTTTTCACCTGTTTTTTGTCCTGGAGATTTTTTCGCATTTCACGGTGGGGCAGACCTACTTCCAGAAATACTGGTCCACAAGTCTCATAGCCCAGGCGCTCATAAAACTTAACGGCTGTTATCCGGGCATGCATCATGAGCGTATAAAAGCCGCTCTTGCGGGCCTTGTCTTCCGTAAACATCAAAAGTCTGGTGCCGATCCCGCGGCCCTGAAACTCTTCAGATACCGCCATCTGCCGCAATTGTAACATCGTTTTATCCCTGCAACGGGAAAGCATGCAGTAGCCTACCAGGAAGTCTTTCTCGCCGTGTTTGCCGGCCTCAAAATAGCCGATCAGCGTGTCAAAGCGTTCCCGCCGCAGATAGGCGATACTAAAGTCCAATCCTAACGGCGCACGCAGCAATTTATCCCGAAGCTGTACCATTTGCCGGTATTCCGTGCTGTTATAGGCTATGAGGCGGACTTCACCCATGAGGGCAAAGATAAGCTTGTGCGGGATACCGGGAGTGATCAGAACTGCAGCTTGAAGCTGCCGAATATCCCGAAGCGCCGCTGCAGCGGTTCGTGAACCTGCGGTTTGGGCAGTACGCGCCAGACAAAATCAATGCGTAGGAAATGCAGGATATTTTCCACGCCCGTTCCCAGTTCCAGGTAAGGGCTGCCTTCCAGCGTTTTAAATGGGTAGCCCCCCTTAAAATTCATTTCCTTGTTGGCATTGGAAAGGCTGCCGATGACGCCCTTGGCCGTCCAGAACTGACGCAGTTTCAATTTGCGCACCCAGGGAATATAATTGAAGATGCCGCCCCCGATCTCGTGCTCGATATTGAAGCCTGCCCACCGGTCGCTCAGGAATTCATAACGGTTCATCATATCAAAGGCGTAGGAATCGTAATAGTAAAGTTCATTTCCAGGATGCACCTCCAGTATCAGGTAGGGCAGGGTTCCAAAGATCTGCCCGGCGTAAAAGTTATAATACAGGTTGCCCAGCGGCGGTATGGGCACATTGTCTGAAACGCTGAGCTTCAGCTTCTGGTAATTGTAGCTGCTGCCAAACACGCCCTTCATGCCCAGGGCGCCGTCCAGGGTGACGATCGGATAAGGACTTCCCAGGCTGATGCGGTAGTAATTGCCTTCCAGGAATTTTTCCCGCCAGGCGAAGCGCAGGGTAAGGTTAATCTCGCTGTTGTCCAGTGGGTTATGGCCCCCCGTGTTACTTTGGAAATATTTTTTCTCCGGCAGGGGAGCATAGGGATTATACCGGGTATTGGTATAGGTCCAGTGCATGGAAAAGCCGCTGAACCCTTCCTTGTAGAACTCCAGTCGTTTTTCGTCCACCATGACGAACTTCTGGGGAACGTCCTTTTTGCGAATGGCAAGCGTAAAGATATTATCAGTGCTGATCTGGTCTTCGTAGAGCCCCCCGTTGTCCAGGTCGTGGGTATAGGCGCCGTATAAATACATGCGGGGATGGCGATGCAGGAGCCATAGTCCCGATAGACTTCCCTTGAATTGCCTGTCGCCAAAGCCGTAGGCGACGTAGCCATGCAGGTAGATATCCTTGAACAGGTCCGGCGTCGTGCCCATGTCAAAGCGCAATCTGACCTTCTCCAGATCATTGGTGCTCAGCAGGTAGTAATAAGGGCCCAGTTCGATCGGTCCGAAAGCCTTGGTGCCCGTGGCTACGAACTGGATGATGCTGGAATAGGTATGGTATAGCGGCATCTTTTGCAAGGTGTCCATCATGGCATAGATCGCCTTTTCATTTTTGCTTAACTCGCCATAACGGTGGGTGGTCCAGAAACTGTCAGGCTTTTCCAGGGCGTTCGGCCGGATATAAATGTTATTGGCCTTGTACTGCCTTTCGTCAAAGATATTGGTGGCGGCCGTATCGTTGACCGCGATGTCGTAATAGGAAGTGGTCTTTCTACCGATCAGTCCCGTTTTCTTCTCTCCTATGGGTGTGAAATCGGCCACGAATTTGTCTTTGACCAGGAACCAGAGCGTATCGCCCAGCGGTTTATATTCCTGTACCAGGCTGACCCTGTGGACGAAGTTGATATTGGCCTCCGGGACTACCTGCATGTTCATTTTCTGAATGGCAAAAGTGGTATCGTTCACCCAGAAGTCCCCGAAGAAATCATTTTCGCCTTTTCGCCTGGGTTCGAAGGTGACATGGAAACAACGCCGGTTGTCGATGTATTGGGTGTCTACCAGGTTATATTTGTAATAGGCGGTGGCCACATTGCTGATGGGGCTGACGAACTGCTTATCGAAAACAGGAATAAAGTTATCATATACGTTGATATTCTGGTACATCGTCCCCAGAAACTGGGTGAAGCTCTTGTTTTTAATCCCGGAGGTACGGCTCGCCAGAATGACCTCTTTGTTCTTTTTGGGCTGTTTCTGATAATAATAGTTGCTAAGGGTTTCGGTGAGGAATACCGGCAGAAAAGGTTGATCTTCCGAGGTGGTATCCATGTTGTTAAAGATGAAGGCGAACGGCTTCAGCAACTTGGAGTGGGCGAATTTTTCCCTGTTGATGTTATCCAGGTCCACTTCCAGTTTGTTATAGACTTTATATTTGTAACTGCTCAAACGGTTGGGATCATTTTGCGGCTTGTGCTTGATGATCTTTTTCAGCAGGATCAGGGCCGGATTGACGCCCGCGTGGATCACGAACTCACTCAGCGTATACTGCTTACGTACAAGGTCGAAATCGATGGTCTGCGAGTCGGCGCGCAGATCGACGGCTTTATGGGTGATGCCATAGCCAATGACATGGACCAGGAGCGAGTCCCCGGGGAAATCGTTTAACCGGAAGGTATATTCGCCGTTCGCGCCGGTGGTGGTCCCCTCAGCGGTCCCGATGAACTGAACGGCGGCAAACGGAATGCGTTCGTCGGTGTTTTTATCCCTGACCACCCCGTGAATGACCTTGGATTGGGCTAAAATGGGAACAACAGGCAGTGTGAATAGAATGAATATCAGGTATATAGGTCTCCACATAGCGCGAAATAGAAGGGCAATTTACCCATTTGCACCTTATTAAACGAAAAGAGGGATAAAAAAATATGGCGGAAGTCACGAATTTTTATTTACTTTGTACCTCAAAGCACTTTTTATGGAAAACAAACCGGAAGAAACTTTGACCGATATCCATCGCCTGATGGAGCGTTCTTCGCGCTTCCACTCGCTGAGCGGGTGGTCGCTTGTCTCCGCGGGCATCTGCGGTCTTGCGGGGATGTGGTGGGCCAAAACACTGGTCATGCAACGGTCGCCGGGGATATTCTATGGCGGGGCCCTGAGTGAAGGCTTGCGGGACCGGTTGATTGTAGCGGCCACCTGCACCCTGTTTGCGGCACTGGTCTCCGGGTTGTTTTTTACCTGGTGGAAGGCGCGAAAAAGAAAGCTTCCCCTGTGGGATGTCGTATTCCGCAGGGTGACCATC
>DASULB010000061.1:0-23913 GCA_036278455.1 Chitinophagaceae bacterium
GAATGTCTATATCGGCGCCTTCTCCTATGTAGGTGAGCACGTGAACATTGGCAGTGGCGTACAACTATACCCCGGCGTTTATGTGGGGGATGACGTGACCATTGGCGAGAACACCACGCTTTTCCCCGGGGCAAAAGTCTATCACCACTGCGTGATCGGAGCCCGGTCCATCATACACGCCGGCGCCATTATCGGCGGGGACGGCTTCGGATTCGCCCCCCAGCAGGAAGGCCATTATAAAAAGGTCCCCCAGATAGGCAATGTGATTCTGGAGGAAGATGTGGAGATCGGCGCCAATACCACCATTGACCGCGCCACCATCGGATCCACCATTATTCGCAAAGGCGTGAAACTCGACAATCTCATCCAGATAGCCCACAACGTGGAAATCGGTGAAAATACGGTCATCGCCGCGCAGACCGGCATTTCCGGCAGCACCAAAGTTGGCAGGAACTGCATGTTCGGCGGACAGGTGGGGCTGGTAGGACATATCCACATCGCAGACGGCACCCGGATCAATGCCCAGAGCGGCTTATCCAAGTCCGTGACCGAACCTGGCGTGGCACTGAACGGGTCTCCGGCATTTGACTATAAAAGTTCCTTGAAAAGTCAGGCAATTTTTAGAAATTTGCCGGAATTGGAAAAGAGGATCAAGGAGCTGGAGGCCCTCGTGAAACAACTCACTCTAGAAAAAGAACGCATTTAAACCCCGGAAGAAATTCATCGGCATGGAAAACAATGAGACCCATCACCAGCACACACTGCAAAGCGAAATAACGATTTCAGGCGTGGGCCTACATACCGGATTGCAGGTGGATATGTCCTTAAAGCCGGCCACCCCCGGCTTTGGTATCAAATTCCAACGCACAGACCTTCCCAATAAACCCATCGTAAAGGCGGATGTGGATTTCGTTTCGGATACCTCCCGGGGCACCACCCTGGAACACAACGGCGCACGCATCAGTACCGTGGAGCACCTGCTCGCGGCCCTGGTAGGAATGGGAATCGACAACATCCTCATCGACCTGAACGGGCCGGAGGTACCTATCATGGATGGCAGCTCGCAGCCTTTTATCGAGGCCATAGAACAAGCGGGTATCCAACAACAGGATGCCAAAAAGGTGTATTACTCCATCGATAGCAATATTTATTTCTATGATGAGGCCAAGCGCGTGGAAATGGTCGCGCTGCCTTCGATCGATTACAAGATCACCACCCTGATCGACTTTAATTCACCGGTGCTGGGTACCCAGCATGCCGCCCTCAAGCATATCAGGGATTTCAAAAAAGACATCGGCCCCTGCCGCACCTTTTGTTTCCTGCACGAACTGGAATACCTTCTGGACAACAACCTGATCAAGGGCGGGGACCTGAACAATGCCATCGTGGTGGTGGATAAAGCGGTGAATGATGAACAGCTGGAACATTTGGCCAAGGCCTTCAAACGGAAAAAGATTTCCGTAAAAACCGAAGGCATCGGCATCCTCAATAACATTCAGCTCCGTTTTCCCAACGAACCGGCGCGCCATAAGCTGCTGGACGTGGTGGGGGACCTGGCACTCATCGGTTACCCTATCAAAGCCCATATCATCGCCAACAGGCCGGGTCATTCCTCCAATGTAGCTTTCGCGAAAAAGATAAAGCAATACATCAAAAAGAACCGTCATTCGCGGGATATCCCGGTCTACGACCCCAATCAACCGCCCGTATTCGATATCCGGCGCATTGAAAAGTCGCTGCCCCACCGCTTTCCTTTTCTTTTGGTGGATAAGATCATCGAGCTCAGCGACACCCATGTGGTGGGGATTAAAAATGTCACTTTCAACGAATATTTTTTCCAGGGCCATTTTCCCGGCAATCCCATCATGCCCGGCGTCCTTCAGATCGAAGCACTGGCGCAGGCCGGCGGGATCCTGGCGCTCAACACCTATCAAGACCCTGAGAATTATGACACTTATTTTTTGAAAATCGACAATTGTAAATTTAAGCAAAAGGTGCTTCCGGGCGATACCATGATCCTTAAATTAGAGCTGCTTAGCCCCATCCGCCGGGGCATCTGCGAAATGCGGGGGACCGTTTTTGTAGGTAATAAGGTTTGTACAGAGGCTGACCTGGTGGCTCAAATTGTGAAAAAAGACTACAAATAACACATGATCAATCCCCTCACTTACATTCACCCCGACGCCAAGCTGGACCCTACTGTAAAAATAGATCCCTTTACGGTGATCCACAAGAACGTCGAGATCGGTGAAGGCACCTGGATCGGGTCCAATGTCACCATCATGGAAGGCGCCCGCATCGGGAAAAACTGCCGCATCTTTCCCGGGGCCGTGCTTTCGGCCATTCCCCAGGACCTGAAGTTCGCGGGGGAAAAGACCGAGGTGTTTATCGGCGACAACACCACCATACGGGAATTCGTGACCATCCACCGTGGAACCAGGGACAGCCTGAAAACCGTGATCGGCAATCATTGCCTTATCATGGCTTACAGTCATATCGCCCATGATTGCTTCGTAGGAGATCACTGCATCTTATCGAACAATACCACCCTGGCGGGCCACATCACCATAGGGGAATACGCCATACTGGCAGGGCTTACCGCCGTCCACCAGTTTTGCAAAATAGGCGCTCATGTCTACATTACCGGCGGGTCGCTGGTACGCAAGGACGTCCCTCCATATGTAAAGGCCGCAAGGGAGCCTTTATCCTACGTGGGGGTTAATTCTGTCGGCCTCAAGCGGCGGGGATACACCCTGGAAAAGATCAACCAGATACTTGATATTTACCGGATCCTTTTCGTCCGTGGCTACAGCGTATCGCATGCCATGCGGATCATTGAGACTCAATTGCCCGCTACCGATGAACGCGATGAGATCCTTACTTTTATCCGGGATTCCAACCGGGGCATCATGAAAGGTTATTCCAGCAGATCCAATGACGATATCACTTGAAAAGATCGGTAAGCGGTACAATTACGAATGGATCTTCCGCGGCCTGGATTTCGACTTCCTTGCAAAAAACCGTTATGCCATCCTAGGGCCCAACGGCTCGGGTAAATCAACGCTGCTGCAGATCATTGCCGGCAGCCTGAGCCATAACGAAGGCAGGATCGCCTACAGCGAGGATGCGGCAACCGGGGGGCGCCCTCGGGTCGCCGGCGAGATATTTCGCTACCTGAGCCTGGCTACGCCCTACCTGGAACTCATCGAAGCATTTACCCTCACAGAGGCGCTTCGGTTCCACGGACAGTTCAAACCTTTCTTAAATAATATGCCGCCGGAGGACATTATCGGGGCCGTCCACCTGGAAAAGGCGGCCCATAAAGAGATCCGCTATTTCTCTTCCGGAATGAAACAGCGGGCTAAATTAGCACAGGCGATCTTCTCCGACACCCCCGTGCTTTTGCTGGATGAGCCCTGCACCAACCTCGACGAGGCGGGTGTCAGCCTGTACCACGCGCTCATCGAGCAATATACCAAAGACCGGCTGGTCATCATCAGCTCCAACGACGCCGCCGAATACGACCTGTGCCAGACACACCTTCACATCGCAGATTATAAAACTTAAGGCAGGAGTCCCAGAGACCTGGAAGCGGGCTTCGGATCACCGGAGGAGTGGTGATGGATGGCACCTTATTTCTTGCTGATAAGCGACGTAAAGGGATGGCGCAGGCCCTGATAGCCGATCAGATCGACCTTTACGCTGCCAACCGTGATGGGGCTGCTGACCCGGAGAGGAACCTTGTTGCCGTCATCGCTTACCCAGACGCGCATGTCCTCCCCTCCTTCGAAGATCGTTCCCTTGATCAGCAAAGGGCTGAACTTGATCGCATGGAATTTCCCGTAACGCGTCGTGACGACTTCCTTCCCCAAATAGCGGATGTAGATATGATAAACCTCATCATCGAGGAACATGCTGAAATAGATCTTATCACCCTTCTTATATTTATTGAAGTCAATGTTGCGCGCGTAGTAAATGGCGCTCATCACATCCTGCACGCAATCGGGGACTTTGTAGCTGCCCTTGCGCGAGGTGGCGGTATGGCCCGGATGGTCAAAGGTAACCGTATTGTATTTATGATAATCCCCTTCGTTCACATCGCGGATAAAACGTAGGGGCAGCATGGTAGCCGTATCGACGTAGGTCTCGTAGCGGTCACGCACCTTGAATATCCAGTCATACGAAGTATAAGTACGGCCCTCTCCCACCACATGGTATACCGGCGTGCCGTTCAAATGCTCCAGGCTGGTCTTAAAGGTTACCTCGCCCGCGCCAACATACATGAAGCTGACATTGTAATATACTTTGTAGGTAAGTTTCTCACCGGCCTGAAAGGCATCGTTTTTCAGGCCGCAAAAACCGCCTGTCTGCGCCATCGCCCCCAAACTCACCAGCAAAGCAACGATCGTAAGTATCTTTTTTCTCATGCTCTCTGCTTTTTTAGTATCCCGGTGATCTTTTCTTCATTCAGCACTTTAATCCCCAACAGCAGCAAACTGCCTAATATGGCCGGTATCACCAGGTTGATCAGCCAGATACCAATGGTACCTGCAATGATACCAATTTTATTCACGCTTATCAACCCAAAAAGAAACAACCCTATTTCACCGCGGATACCTAATTCGGCAATGGCGATGGTAGGCAATATCGCCATAATGAGATACATCAGGAAGATCATCAGGAAACCCTGCCACCAGACCATGTCCACCCCCATCACCTTGAGTAAAATCAAATACTGTGCCGAGAAGACCATATAACGCAGGATGGACAACAGCAGGATCTTTGATAAAAAACGGCCGGAAAACTGGTTGATTACCTCGACAAATTTACGAAAACGCCGAAGCCACCGGATCCTGTCAAACAACCAAACGATCAGGTATAAACGATAATAGAGCACCATGACGGTCGCCGTAACCGCTAAAACGCCAAACAACAGGATCATCTCCCACGTATAAGGCGTGAATACAGGACTGGAGGTAAAAGGCGTGAAATGCCATATGTAAAACAGCAACCCTGCGATACCGAATAAAAGGGTGGTAATAAACTGGCTGAAGCTGCCCACCATGGTCGCCATGACGCCGCTGAGGCGCGCATTGTTCTTCAGGTACAGGATCCGCCCCCCGTATTCCCCGATGCGGTTTGGCGTATTGACCGAAAAGGAAACCCCCAGCAAAATGGCGTAAAAGGATCTTCGAAAGGATATGCGTTGCAGTGGCCTGACAAGGATCTGCCATTTCCACGCTTCAAGGCCCCAGTTGACCACCATCATGACGATCACCGCCATCATGGCAGGCTGATGGGCCCTGATGCTCTCCTTCAGCTGTTGGACCGAGAGGTGTATATTGTCTTTATACCGCAATTGGTGATATATGGAGTAAGAGAGCCATATGAACAACCCGATGCCAAAGACGTAATTGATGATTATTTTGGTACTTTTGCTGAGCACAATATGTTTTAACAAGCTGAATTGGATGCAAAAATCGGGCAAAACTACTGAACGCTTTTGAAAACTTCACTTATCGGTGCCTTCTGAAAAATCAAATATTATCCTTGGCATAGATCCTGGTACCATCGTCATGGGTTTTGGCATCATCCGCCATGATGGTAAGGTACTGCAACTGCTTGAAATGGGAACCCTCAGACTCAAAAGTACCCCAAATTCCTATGAAAAGCTGCAGCATATCCATGAAAAGGTGGCTGCCCTGATCAGGCTGCATCATCCCGGCTGTTTTGCCATTGAAGCGCCTTTTTTTGGCAAGAACGTGCAGAGCATGCTCAAGTTGGGCAGGGCACAGGGGGTGGCGATCGCGGCGGCCATGCAAGCGGGATTGCCGGTAAGGGAGTACGCACCCAAAAAAGTAAAAATGGCCGTCACGGGAAACGGTAACGCCAGCAAAGAGCAAATATGGCAAATGCTTGAGCGGATACTGCATTTCCAGGATAAACCCCGTTCTTTTGATGCCACCGACGCCGTAGCTGTGGCGGTATGCCATCATTTTCAACAGCGGTCCGTTCCAGCCGGCGCGGGTGGTGGCCTGAAAGACTGGAAAACATTTATCGACCAGCACCCGGAAAAAGTTTTCAAACAGCCATCACCGTGAGAAAGAAAGCTTGCAGGATGGCTTGCCTTGAGATTAACATCAGGCAGCAGATGACGATCAGTTCCCTGCTTCCCGCAGTGTTAAAACATAACAGTTAAACCAAAAGACCGTCCGGGAAGACTGCGGCCGACGGATTATATTACCTGAGATCATGAAATCCTCCACACTCAGAACGATCGTCATCAGTGTTACCATACTCATTGTGCTGATCATGGGCGTGCAGCTCTATTGGGTATCCAAGACCTACAAGCTGGAAGAAAAGGAATTTAACATCAAGGTCAACAGCGCGCTGCGTTCAGTGGTGGAGGCCATTCGTTTCTCCCACCGGGACACCTCCCCTTTCGCGGGCGTCATCACCCAGCCCCTCCATGATTATTTTATCGCCGATACCAAGTACCCCGCCGATACCGACGAAGTGGAATTCCTGCTGAAAAAGGCCATTGAAGAGTACAACATCTTCACCAATTTCAAATTCGGCATCTATAACACCACGGATCAAAAGTTGACCCATGTCCGTTACATTGCTTCGGGGCAGCCGGCCCCTGACCCCGGGACCGAACTGCCTTTGTTTCAAAAGCCCTATAATTATATCGGGGTGTTTTTCCCAAACCGCGAAAGCTTCATTATCCACCAACTGGGTTTCTGGATTTTTTCCACCATTCTGCTGTTGCTGGTCATCATCGGCTTCGGCATTACGATCTTCAAGCTTTTTCGCCAAAAACAGCTCTCCGAGATCCAAAAGGATTTTATCAACAACATGACCCATGAATTCCGGACGCCCATCGCCACCATCCAGCTCTCCACCGAAGTCTTGAAAAGCAATGGCGCGATTCAAAGCAACCAGCGCCTGTTCCAATACGCCAATATCATCGAAAATGAAGCCAATCATCTGGAGAGCCAGGTGGACAGGGTCCTGCAGGTGGCCAAGCTGGAAAATCATTCCCTGCACCTGGAAAAAACGCCGGTGAACGTGCATGAGGTCATTGGTCAAACAGTGCACGATTTTGAAAGCAGCATCCAGCAAAAAAACGGCAGGTTCAAACTGGACCTGCAGGCCACCCGGCCCGTGATCATCGCCGACAAGCTTCACTTCACCAATATCCTTTTTAACCTGGCTGATAACGCCATCAAGTATGCGGAACAGCCGGAAGTGCGCTTTCAGACCCGGGACCACGGGGACGGGATCAGTATCTCCATAGCAGATAACGGCCCCGGCATCCCACAGAAATACCATAAATTCCTGTTTACCAAATTTTTCAGGGTACCCACTGGCAACCTGCACGAAGTCAAGGGGTTTGGGCTCGGTTTAAATTATGTTAAATTATATACAAATTCTTTTGGCGGGGATATCCGGTTGCAAAGCGATCCGGGAAAAGGGAGTAACTTTATGCTGTATTTTCCGCATTCCTCCGCCGGGTAACCCGTTAATTTCGTCATATGGAGAAAAAATCACGCATCCTGCTGGTAGAAGATGATCTGAACCTTGGTTTTGTGATCAGCGATAACCTGGAGGAAGCAGGTTATTACGTGGTGCATTGCCCGGACGGTCAGATTGCCTGGGAGCATTTTCAGAAAAAACCGTTCGACCTGGTGCTGCTGGATATCATGCTACCCAAAAAAGACGGTTTCACCCTGGCCAGGCAGATGAGGAGCAAAAACGAGATCGTCCCATTATTGTTTCTGACGGCCAAATCCATGGAGGAGGACAAGATCAGTGGCTTTGAGATCGGTGCCGACGATTATATCACCAAGCCCTTCAGTATGAAAGAGCTCCTGTTGCGCATCGAGGTATTCCTTCGCCGCACCAAGGCCCTGAATGCGGATAAGAATACACACTACGCCATCGGCAACCTTACTTTCAATTATGCCGAGTTGGTGCTGACACTGCCCGATACAGCGAAAATCACCCTTACCCAGAAGGAAGCTGATCTATTGAAATTCCTCTGCGAGAACACCAATAAAACCCTCCGCCGTGATGAAATACTGCTCCATGTATGGGGCAAAGCTGATTATTTCCTGGGCCGGAGCATGGATGTGTTCGTGACCAAACTGCGCAAACATTTCAAATCCGATCCACGGATCGACCTGGCCACTATCCATGGGGTGGGATTCAAATTTAACGTACCGGCTGCGTCGGGAAAGACGTCCGCCGAATAAATCCCGGGAAATAGAGCCCTCCATTGCATTTACCGGCCTGTCAGTCTTCAGCGAGCACCGGTCAATGCGCCGCTCTTCGGCAGGAGTCTGACCGTTTTTTGTACCAGTTTCAAAAATGCCTTGTGCTCCTGCCTGTAAGGCCTGCCTTTCAGACGTGCGACCATTTTTTTGACCATCACGAAGTTCCCCTTTCCCGTATAACCGGAATGCCGGAGTAACATCCCGAACAGGGCCACCCCGGCCGCGAACTGCAAATGCTGACCCGCCTTGGAAAAAGGGATCACATGTGCCGGCACTCGCCTGACCAGCAGATGCCGGGACCCATCGGAAGCCTTCTGGTATTGCAGGGCGATGGTAGCCATCACCGCTGAGGGATCCGGGGCAGTCTTCCGGGCGGGATCCAGTTCATAAAAGGCAGTAATATGTTGCCCAAAGCCCAGTTCGCCGCCGGGAGGGTTGGATTGCAGACTATCTGTCTTCCCATAAGGCCGGCTCTCATAGCCGATGAGTCTGTATGATTTTACGATCTCGGGGTTGAAGATCGCCTTTAAAGAGGCGTTCCTGACACAGGTCACCAATATTTTGTCAAATTCCTCCCGGCTAAAAACACGTTCGGCCTCGGCCTCATCGTCCAGATAAATAAAATTCCCCTGCCCCCACTTGGCCAGTGTCTCCAGTTTGGAATCCTTGTAATTGCCTATTCCGACGCCGACACAAGTCAGGTAAATGCCCCAGTCATGGTAGCGGATGATCAGCTGCCGCATCACATCGTCACTGGACTGGCCGACATTAAAATCACCGTCGGTTGCCATGATCACGCGGTTGTTACCCCGTTCCCTGAAGTTGGCTTTCGCCAGTTTAAAAGCCATTTCTATCCCTGCCTTGCCCGCCGTAGAGCCGCCTGCATATAAATTGCCGATCACCCCCATGATCTTGCGCTTCTGATTGCCCGGTGTCGGCGGAAGGACCATGGTGGCACTTCCGGAATAAACGATTACGGCGACCCTGTCCGATGCGTCCAATTGCTTCACCAACACACTGAACGCCTTTTTCAACAGCGGTAACTTGTTGGGAGCATCCATGGACCCGGAGATATCCACCAACAGCACCAGGTTATTCGGCAGTGCGGTGTCAACGGCCAGTTTCTTTGCCTCCACAGCAACACGCATGAGCCAATGGCTGGGTTCCCAGGGGCAGGTGGTGACCTCTGGTTGAAAGGACATGGCCTGATGAAGGACCGAATCCATAATCGACTGGTAAGGAAGATAATTGATCATCTCCTCTATGCGGACCGCCTCTACGGGCGGTAACACCCCTCTTGTGATAAACCGCCTCACGTTACAATAAGAGGCGTCATCGGCGTTGAGTGTAAAAGAAGAAAAAGGGAACCTGGCTGCCGGTTCAAACGGGTTTTCCGTGATATGCTCATAGCTCTCATTGTGCGGAGCGTTGACAGCGATGGGAAAACGACCAGACGAGGAGGCGCCCGGTATACCCGCCACCGGGCCACCGGCCTTCCTTTCGTCAGGCGTCCGGGTGGTGCTGAGGAAAATGGTGGTGAAATTTTCATGAGGCGGTATCCGCTTACCGGCTGCTTTATATCCCGGCAGCCGGAACCGGAGGAAAACTTTGTCAGATGGCACCCGCAACTCGAATCTTCCCTCTTCATCAGTGGTTACGCTAGCAGTATCCCCATCACAGTTAACGGTCACACCCGTCAATAATCTCACCGCAGGACTGTCCAGTACCACTCCGCTGACGTGGCGAAATTGTGCCAGGCCATCCAGGGCCCACAGGCAAAAGAAAATAAGCAAAAGCCGCCATTTCATACCGATCGGAAAGTTGCACGATTTTTAAAGTTACGATATTCAGGGAAATCAAAGCAATATTCTGTTGAGGATCTTTATAGCCATGAACAGAGGCATACATCAAAACACTTTCGGCGCTTATGCTATTCCCATCTCCCATAGCCGGAAGCGATGCATTCATTCATGTGTATATGCGAGGGCACTTAAACGGGTATGCTCATTGATTGAGGTTCTCTTTGAACCGTCCTCATTTGGCAGAAGTAAAAAAAAGTTTTCATGCAACGTTTTAGGCGATTTTGTTGTCTTCTTAATACACGATGCAGATTTTAAACTGCTAAGCTGTTAACTTAAAAACCCTTTAAAATTTACCCCAAAACCGTCCCGCATGAAAAGAAGTTACTACCTGCTGGTTCTGTTATTGATCGGAATGATCGTGGTCTCCTGTAAAAAGGATGGCATGTCCTATCAGAATAGTTTTGAGAAAAGTTATGACTCATGGTTAAATTTTAAAAAGTCCTCCGGTAATTCCTACCGTTATATGGTCACCAGCGGATCCTGGACGGGCATGAGTATCGAGACTGTTATTACCGTGAAGGAGGGGAAAGTGGTACAGCGCTCTTATGTAAGAAAGGATATCGACCGGGAGACCCATAAACCCATCATAACAAAAACCTGGAGTGAAGTCGGAGACAGTTTGAACACCCATCCTGGTGGGGCAGCCTCCCTGACGCTGGATGAAATTTACGATAAGGCAAAAACCGAGTGGTTGATCAAAAGAGACAATGCCCATATTTCTTTCGAAGCAAAAAACAATGGGATGATATCAACCTGCGGCTATAGGGATAAAAATTGTGTGGATGACTGTTTCAGGGGCATAACGATCGACTATATTGAAGGAAGATAACCAAAGCCCCCTGTTATATTGATGCGACCCTATTTACTCTACCTGAGGTAGCCATTAAAGCGGCGTCACCTGTCCCTATCGCTGGTGACGGGTTTGCCATGGCAGCCCCATCAATCCGGGATTTTCTTTATCGTGATAAAGTTCTCTGATCCTTTATACAATTGCTCATCTATATAACACAATACTTCTGATAAGAATTTATCCATGTCGGTCGAATTGTCGAAGCTCCTGACCCCACCGGGGTAGCTTGCGATCGGTTTAGCAAATTCCCCCAGGTTAGCCAATTGAAGACCCGGAGTAGACTCGTTAAAATCAGCCAAAAAGCGATAGCTACTGCGTTTGCCGGTTTTTTTCTCATCTGTATGGTTCAATACCGAAACATACCAGGATATTGCACGATACATGGCGTCTTCAAGCTTGGCGGTGATATTGCGACTACGTTGTTCTATGAGCAACATGAAAATGCGGGTATGCCCATCCCCCCTGGTATACACAAAAATTTTATTCGGTAAAGCGTAATCAATTGGCTTAAACTCCTTTAAAAGGTAAAATTCAAACATCGCACCGAAGAATTTGGGTGTGCCATGATGATAAATGTAATCGACAAAACCTTCGGGGGGATATCCCATTGGATCGTTGCACAAATAGAAACCAGACATATGAACTGATAGTTTTGCGTGAAGATAAGACTGATCAGGATAGTGGAAAAATTCAAATAAGGGATTCGTTAAATTTTACAGCTTTTGAGGCTGAATGAAGCACACAAGTACACGAAGAAAGAAAAAACAATATGGGGCCTCGTTTCCAGGACCGGATCATCCTGATCAATACAGATTCATATCAGATGATATAAGAGGGGCTCAATATAATGGAAGAATACCGCCATAGGAGTAAGATAAGTTTAAATATTTTCAACAAAAAAAATAGATTTGCACCTATGAATACAGATACATCACATTCCGTACACCAAGGTAGAAACATCAAACGCTTCCGTGAGATGTTCGGTATGAAGCAGGATGCCCTGGCGTTTGAACGGGGGGGGAAACCTGGAATCAAAAAAAAAGTGTCCGTCCTGGAGTCAAAGGAAACCGTTGAGCCGGACATTCTCGAACAGGTGGCGAAAATCCTTAAAGTAACTCCGGAGGCCATTCGTAACTGCTATGAAGAAATGGCTATCAATATCATCGCCAATACGATTACCAATCATGACCAAGGTGCTGTTATAAATTACAACCCGACTTTCAACCCCCATGGAAAAGATTGTGCAGCTTTATGATGAAAAGATCCAGTTGTATGAGCGCATGCTGACTGAAAAAAATGAACTAATTGAGAAATTGTTACGTGAAAGTAAAAAATAACCATCATGCGTGCATTTACGCCCGGGTATATCAGCCCGATGCAACTTACCATAGAGGGGTATGATACACCGTTTGGTCACTATACTTGCAGCCTTACCACTCGGCCGGCCTGGGTATCCAGATTCCATCCGATCTTTTTAAGCAACAACTTTGGCTAATTTGATTGAGGAGAACCAGACTTAACTAGTATAGCTTATGGATATATTTTGAATATACTTGCGGGAAATGATGCGGAAAGTGGGGAAATAATAGCGTAACATTCTTAGTCATTCACTACTCTCCTTACCCAATAATCTGGTTCCCGGTGAAGATGGGCAATAGCCACCACAGTGATCTCTATTTTATGGAAGTCGTACAAATAAATAATGCCGTAAGGGTATTTATTGACCAAACATCAGCGCGTGTTAGCGCTGAATAAGGAAGATGCTTCCGGGAGTGCCTTAATCCGCTCGACGGTTTCTTTCACCGCAATGAGAAATCCTTCTCCCAAACCTTCTAATTGCTGTTCATAATAGATGGCTGCTTCATCCATTTCAAGGACCGCGGCTTTATAGAAGCTGACTTTCAAGGGCGCTGATTATTCAAATTTTTTGAATACTTCCTGTTCGGGAATAATATCCATTTCTCCCTTTTGAGCAGCCAGAATACGGGCCTCTGCTTCTTCTTTCCATAAATTATCCACAACGGAATCCGGCGTATCAAGACTGGATAGAAGCCTGTCTGCAACTGAAGCCCGCTTGTTTGCTGGAAGCTTAAGCGCCTCCTCTACTATTTTTTCAACCGTTGTAGTCATAGTTGTATCTTTTTCAATAGGTTCTCGAATATATTTCAGTTCGCCTCATGCCGATGAACTATTGGAAGCATTTTTTATTCCCCGCTGCTTTCCTTATTTCGCTCATTTTCCTCCCACTCGTGTCTTTATAAAAGTAATTTATTTTGGGCAGAAAGTGCATATTTACCTCTGATGGTAAATCAGCCAACAAATCTGAGGCCTCGATAACTGGATCTTGCTTACAAGTTCATTCTTGGCTGGTGCTCTCTGGTTTTTGAGCAACCTCTAATTTAACATTTTCAGCAATGCAGATAGATTGCCTTGCGACCATCTATCTTTCATCGAAAGCCATAGAAACGCTTTGTCCCTTACAGGATATACCGGTAAATGACAATGGGCGCATCCAAAAGTCGCCTTCGACTATGTGCCCGAGGAGAATATTAACGGCCTCGAAAAGTCAGTGGCCATTTATCTTGATGAGCATGAAAAATTATTATGGTGGTATCGTAATATGAGCCGGCAGGATTATCACATACAGGAATGGAAACCTGGAAACGAAATAAAGTCTACGCTGATTTTATCGCAGCAGATAAACGGGAAAATAATACAGACAACTATGGCACTGTATATGTCCTGGAAATAAAAGGCATTCACTTGAAAAACGAGGATACGAAATACAAACAAGATGTCGTCGCCCTTTGCAATGAGTTGGGGGCCAAAAAAACCGGGAAGGAATTATTTGATAAATTTCCTCACCATGGCTTTGAATTCCAGGTAATCTTTGAAGATGAATGGCAAAATAAGATCAATCAATTGATATGACAGGAATCGACCACAGTAATGAAAGATCACTCCTCTTCCACCAGTTGGTAAATATCGGAAAGATTCCTGCCAAGGCCATCATAATCCAGCCCGTAGCCCAGCAAGAACCTGTCCGGCACCGCGAAACCAAGGTAGTCGATCTTAACAGGATACTGCAGCACGTCGGGCTTTGACAGCAGGGACACCACCAGCAATTTACGCGGTTGCTGATGCATCACCTGTGGCAGAAATTCATACAAGGTCTTGCCGGTATCCACAATATCTTCCAGGATCACGACGGTACGGTCAAACAAGTCTATATCCAGCCCGATCGCCGTCACCACATGCCCGGAGGATTTGGTCCCTTTATAGGAAACCAGTTTAATAAAAGAGATCTCAGCGTCTATGGTCAGTTCACGGAACAGATCCGCAGCGAAAATAAAGGCACCATTGAGGATGGCAATGAACAGAGGATTCTCATCACGCAGGTCCGCATTGATCATCATGGCCATCTCTCTTATTCTGTCATGGATCTTTTCGGCCGGCAGATAGGTTTTAAAGGTCTTGCCATGAACCTCGATACCGTCTATTGACATGGTTTATTGCTGTTTATTTTTTTAAGATGAGTTCCTGACCGATACTGATATTGTTTCCCTGGAGGTTATTCCACGCCTGAATTTGTGCTACCGTCACCCCATACTTGCGGGAGATCCCATACAGCGTATCGCCCTGTTGCACCTTGTAGGTGAAGGATTTGCCGGTCGCCTGCCCCTCAGGTTTATAGATGGCGCGGGGGGTGCCCTGCTGATCTTTCACAGGTGCCGCATTGGTCCCTGGGGCGGGTTCGTCACTTTGTGATGCGCTGCTTACCACCGACGGCGTTTGTGGCCCGGCGGAGGCCTGATGACCGGAAAAAAGATGCGCCAGCTTATAGAAGAACCCTCTCCCATGGGTATCCGCCGCAACAGTTTCACCGGACCCCGGCTCCGGCGCATATCCTTTCAGGTACAGGATGCTGCCTGGCGCAGGTTCATCACTGCTGCTGATCCTGTTACGACGGCGCAGCCATTTCAGGCGGATGCCTTCGGTTTGCGCGATTTCATGGAGGGTTTCTCCTGTATCGACCGTGTGGGTTTCACGGGCGCCGGTCTTTTTCTTCTTCTCCAGGAATACGAGCATGTCCTTTCCCAAAACACTGCCCGGCAGTTCATTGTCTCTGATCAGTTTGCTTAACCTGATGTGATTTTTTGCCGCCACGCCGATCAGTGGGGTGCCCTCCTGCAAATAAACCACCCTGAGGCCATTGATTTGAAATGGTCCGGCAGGATAGGGCGAAGCAGTGGCCTTGGCCTCAGGGGCCGCCTTCACAGGTGGCACGTCTCCCATCTGCTGACGGTCCTGATCGACCTTCTTTTCCAGCATGTCGGCAAAATCTCTTGACGGGGCATTTTTCATGCCGGCCATAGCCACGGTGGTGTACTTTTCAAGGTGATAGGTTTCTATGGTCTGGATCAACTGCCGCGCATAGCGATTGCTGGTAGCATAGCCGGCTTTTTTCAGTCCATAGGCCCAGGCCTTGTAATCCGCCGGATCCAGGTAGAACAAAAAGGAATAACGCGGTGTGTTCTTCAAAAAATCAGAATGGTCGCGCCAGGAGGAATCGTCTGTCTGATAAACCCTGAAACATTCATTTTTCTGGTCATCATCATGATGAATGGTCTCTCCCTTCCAGTCACTTTTGCATTTGATGCCAAAATGATTGTGTGAATGCTCCACCAGCCAACCGGTGCCCGACTGGGATTCGATAATACCCTGCGCCAGGGAGATGGCCGCTGGAACGCCGGTACGCTGCATTTCTTCTTCCGCGATGGAATGATACCGCGCAATATACTGCTGGGTGGTGGTGGATGCCGGTGATTGGGACACCGCCTTCAGGGCCATAAAACAGCACCCCCACAGGCAACATACAAACCCGGACCATGCATTTTTTACGGGCCATACATTTTTCAAAGAATGCTTCACTTGTTAATTCGTTTATTTTTTATTTTTTTCTGATCAAAAAAAGCCCGTCCCTCAGGGTCAGGAGTACCTGCTCGACGCGGTCGTCTGCCGAAATCTTTTCATTAAACGCCGAAATGGCTCTCGCATTGCTGCTTCGCTTCGATTTAGGGAGCAATACTTCGCCGTGGTAGAGTACGTTATCGGCCAGCAAAATACCGCCGGCGGGCATCTTGCCGATCACCAGGTCAAAATACAGGGAATAATTAGGTTTATCAGCATCCAGGAACACCAGATCAAAAGGCCCCCGGAGCGCCGGCAGAATGGTCGCCGCCTCCCCGGTATGCTGGATGATCTTTCCCTCCATGTGCGCTTCCCGGAAATAGCCATTGCACCGCTCCGTGAGCTCATCGTTGTTGTCAATGGTGTGCAGCACACCCCCTTTCGCTAAACCTTCCGCCAGGCAAAGTGCCGAATACCCGGTAAAGGTGCCGATTTCAAGTATGCTGGCAGGTCTTATCAACCGGGCCATCAGGCTCAGGAACCGGCCCTGCAGGTGCCCGCTGAGCATGTGCGCCTGGCTCACCTGCACATGGGTCTCCCTGTTGATCTTTTTTAGAAGGGGTGGCTCCGGCGTGCTATGCGCCTCACTGTATTCGCTTAATGCTTCAAAAATGTTCTCCGGCATACTTTGCTGTTTTTCACCGTCTGATAGCTGGCTGCTTGCCAGGGCGATCCGTAAAAGCCCCTTAAAAATTCGGCCGCAGGGGATTTTTGGTATAGAATTCCTTAAAATAATTAACCACCTCCTCGGGTGTGTCAAAAAGTTGCAGCAGGTCCAGGTCAAGGGGATTAATGTTATGCTGTTCCTCGCACATGATCTCTCTCATCCACGCCAACATACCACTCCAATATTTTTTCCCTACCAGCACCATGGGCGTTTCATTCATTTTTTTTGTCTGTATCAGCGTGGCGACCTCGGTAAACTCATCCATCGTTCCAAAACCGCCGGGCATCATGACAAAGCCCTGTGCGTATTTTACAAACATGAGCTTACGCACAAAAAAATAACTGAAGTTAATGGATTTATCATCGTCAATATAGGTATTGCTATGCTGCTCATGGGGCAGGTCGATGTTCAGTCCAACCGAACGTCCCCCCGCCATCTGCGCGCCCTTATTGGCGGCTTCCATGGTACCGGGGCCGCCCCCCGTGATGATGCCGAAGCCTTCTTCAGCCAGGCTTTTAGCCACCTCAGTGGTAAGCTCGTAATAGAGATTACCCGGTTTTGTCCTCGCGGATCCGAAAATGGAAATACAGGGCCCGATCTTATTGAGCGTCTCAAATCCTTCCACTAACTCCGACATGATCTTAAATATCTGCCAACTGGAATGCGCCCGCGTCTCCGTCCACTCCCTGCCTTTCAGGTTCTTGATTAAATCATTCATATTGTACTGCTGTATTTTGTATTTGTCATCAAGGGCAACTCCTCCGTCTTCTTCTTCATGATCAGCGCCATGCCGATAAAGGTGATCAACCCGTTGACAATGAGTAATTCAAAGCCGAAAACATAGCCGCCGAACCATGCTTTTGAATGGGCGTCCAGTGCCCAGCAAACAAACGGCGCCAGGAGGCATACCACCGGCACCCACCTGTCATGCACTGCCCGTTTACTCAGGATACCAAACAGGAAGATACCCAGCAGCGGCCCGTAAGTGAAAGAGGCCACCGTAAAGATGGCTTTCACCACCGCCTCTGAGACCAAATACTTGAACCCGATGACGACCAGTAAAAAGACGACGGAAAAGGCCACATGCACCCCTTTGCGCGTGCGTTCCAGCTGACGGGAGTTGCCTGCTTTCGCCTGCTTCTTATCCATGCCCAGAAAATCAACGCAAAAAGAGGTGGTGAGCGCGGTCAGTGCCGAATCCGTGGTTGCAAAGGTAGCCGCCGTCAGCCCCAGGATAAAGACGACCGCCGCCACAGCGCCCAGGTGGTTGAAGGCGATCTCCGGAAAAATGTAATCGGTGCGTGTCGGAAGGGTAATGTGCTCGGCCTTCGCATAGATGTATAACAACGCGCCTACGCTGAGAAAGAAAATATTCACCAGCACGAAAATGCCTGTAAAGGAAAACATGTTTTTTTTCGCGTCCCGCAGGTTGCGGCAACTCAGATTCTTTTGCATCAGGTCCTGGTCCAGGCCTGTCATGGCCACCGCGACCCCTACCCCGCCCAGGAAGTATTTGATGAAGGTACGCTTGTCCCCGAGGATATTATCCCAAAAGAATATCTTTGAATAGCTGCTGTTTTTGACCGTATCAACCAATCCACCCAGGCTCAGGTGCATGGTCTTGCCGATAAAATAAATGGAAAGGAGTACAGAGGCCACCAGAAACACGGTTTGTATGGTATCGGTGATGATGATGGTTTTAAGGCCGCCCCTGAAGGTATAGGTCCAGATAAGCAGCAGCGATACCGCCACCGTCACCCAGAAGGGAATGTCCCAGGCATCAAAAATAAAATGCTGCAACACAATGGCGACTAAAAACAAACGAAACGCTGAGCCGATGATGCGGGAAATCAGGAAAAAGAAAGCGCCTGTTTTATAGGCCCAGAAACCAAAGCGCTGCTCCAGGTACGTGTAGATGGAGGTCAGTTGTAACCGGTAATAAAGCGGCATGAGCACCATGGCGATGATCACATATCCGACCGCGTTACCCAGCACAAACTGAAAATAACTAAAGGCATCCGTACTGACGGTCCCCGGCACGGAAATAAAGGTCACACCGGAGATAGAAGTACCGATCATGCCAAAGGCTACCAGGTACCATTTGGAATTCCGGTTGGCAATAAAAAAAGTGTCGTTATCACTTGACTTTCTGGAAGTCAGATAGGCAATGACGAGCAGCAAAATAAAATAACCGACTACAAAACAAAAGAGGATTCCTGGCGCCATGCGAAAGATTTAAACAACAACATAAAGGGCTTAAAGGTAATAAAACAGGCTGTTTATTACAATGCCCAAATATAGGGCACCCGGCGTTCCCTGCCTAATTTATGCCATTGGCTTGATTGGCCGGCCGGCGGAAGATATATGAGTTACTTTTGTAATGGAGGGAATCAGATTAAAAATCCAATTTATTGACATTAGATCCGGCATAAATCAAGAGCCTGTTTTAATAAAAATGTGTGTTTTGTTTAATGACTTGCTGGATACAACCAAATTGGATATTACCGTCATGACAGCCATCTCAGGTTACACGGCGTTGCGGCTCAGCATTAATATCGACCGGGGTTACCTGCCAAAGCCAGTGATCTTTCAGGGCAGGGAAATATTGCTCACGGCCTTTGCCTATCTGGGCATCGTTTTTTTATGTGCTTCCATCCTCACTGCGCTGATCGTCAACCCCTGGTGGACCATTCTTTTCATCCTGTTCTTTACCGCCATCCTCAGTGAATTCGTGATCATCTCACTGTTCAGGCAGTTTACCTATATCTTTTCCGGAGTCACCATGTTGCTGAGTGTCTATTTCTATGTGCTGTACATCGTCTAAAGCCCCAGGTTTACACCAGCCCGGAAAACCGGCTGATCACCATAAGGGGATCCTGTCCTTTGAAGCACATCATAAAGGATCATGATGGTGAAGGCACTGTTGGCGCTAAAGGGCTGCTCATAACCCGCCCCTGCCAGGAAACTGGGCACGTGTTCCCGGTAAGACTGCTCCGGCGTGCCATCATAATATTTTACTTTTCCGAAAATAAAGTTCATCTCCGGCTGCAGATGGATAAACAGCTGGGAGATGGGATAGATACGCCCGAAAATACCCGCGCCCAGCACACCGTATTTCCCTTTTTTATACAGAGCATTGTACTGATCATGGTAACGCACCGACTCATACTGGGCGTTTATCTGAACCCCCGCAGCAAACAATTCTGAAAAACGGTAGCCCAGCGAGGGGGAAAGGTTCAGATAGGTCATGTCACCAAAGGACAGACCGAGCGTGCCGCCGACAAAGAGCTTATGGGGATCAAATCCCCGGGGGCGCTGCCGGGCAGTGTCCTGCATGGTGAGATCCCCCTGGTACCGCTGCGCCTGCGCGTTTCCCGCGTAACACCCTGCCACGAGGATGCAGGCGAAGCAAACCTGTTTAAAGAAATGTTTTTGGTGATGATAAAGGCTTTTGATCCGGATCATGAAGTTGTTTTTTGTTGTTAAAATAGCATGGCTGATAATGCCATGTGCTGTGCGGATCGCCGGAAGTCCGGGATCCGGTGAGGGGACGCCGTCAGGCCCGCCCGCCTGTTCAGAAATGCGGGCATAAATAAGTGCGTTTGTTAAACTGGCTGCCGGACTTCGGAAAGAGGCCCAGATAGACCACGGATAATTCATAGGCCCCCTGTCTTTTATCGGCCGCGCTGAAGGAGGAGACGGTCACATCGTAGCTGAACATCAGGCGCCATTGCCTGAGCTGATACCCGATGAGTGGTATGAGGGCATCATTCAGGCGGTAGTAAGCGCCGCCCAGCAACTGGTAATCCCCTCCCGGTCCAGAGAGATTATAGGCGGCCCATGCGCCAACAACTGCTTCTGACGCACCGGTCTGATTGGAATAATAAGCATTCGGATTCACGATCACCTGCGGGCTTACCTTGATGCTGGCGTTTAGAAAGCCGATATACCGCCTGCCGATCTCATTATCGCCACCCTCCAGAAAGGTTTCCTTCGGCGTGTTAAGATGCTGCGCGGAAAAGCCCACATTGATGTAAATATTGTCGGTGGGGAAATAAGCGTAATTCATTCCCGCCTGCACGTCAAGATAAAGGATGCTGGAGGAGGTAAAATTCTCACCGCTCGGCAGTGCCCGGTCAAAGAACCATTTTCCGTACGTGTCATTGAACTGGCTGGGGAAAGTCAGTTTGGAAAGGTCGATCCGTTTCATCGCTACTCCGCCGTTAAATCCCAGCGACAGCAAACTGTTATTGCCCAGCAACTGATGATAGGCGACCGAACCATACATCTTGGTGGACTTCAGGATGCCGTCACCGGCCTCGTCCTGCAAGATTACTCCTCCCACGCCCAGCCAGCCGTAATACCATTTATCGCGTAACAACTGCGCGTCGCCGAAAACCGAATAGGTTTTATAGGGCACCGGGACCGAAGACCATTGGTTGCGGTAATTAACCCCGAAACGGTAATTGGCGTCCGGAATGAAGCCCGTATTGGCGGGATTGGTGGTGAGCGGGGAATTAAAGAACTGGGAAAAATGCAAATCCTGCCCGTTCGACGTGTGTATGCAAACAATCGTTACCAATACCGTTATGGCGATTCCTATCTTCCCGCTCCTTGTCATATGTACCGGATCTTCCTCCCCGAAATAGTTTATCAGTTCAAAAGGTTTAAAATATCGAAAAAAAACGGCGCTCCCCCTGAAGGTCCCTGTCCGCTCCTACCGGATTAACGCAATACTGCCCTGTTTGGTTGCTTCCTTCCCATCTGCAAAAACCACATGCAACGTGTAGGCATATACATCCATTTGCTGTGGTTTCCCTTTGAAGGTCCCGTTCCAGCCCTTACTTCCCAGATAAGTGATCTGCGGATCGGTGCTGTGATAGACCCTTTGCCCCAGGCGGTTGTATATCTGAAAATCTATTTTAGTCACGCCGAAGGCGACGGGGGCGATAAAATCATTGACCCCGTCTCCGTTGGGCGTGAAAGCATTTGGCACGTCCATTTTGGGAATGATCGTTTCGGTGACATCCACCGAAGCGGTGTCCGAGCAGCCCGCCCTGTTGGAGGTGATAAGTTCCACGTGATAACTCCCCGAATGCGGATACAGATGCTGCGGATCCTTTTCCGTCGAAGTGGTCCCGTCTCCCAGGTTCCAATAATAAGATAGGTCGTCATCGACGCCCTTGAAATTGGAGACTGACTGGTTTGTAAAGGTGATCACCTGGTTGGTGGCATTATCCGGGGAGAAGGTAAAGGCAGCGGCGGGCTTGGGATAGGCGTAAACGGAATCCACCGTTTCATCATGGGTGCCGCAGACCGTATCATTCGCGATCAGGGCTACCTTATAGGCGCCCGCCTGATCAAAATCGTAAGGCAGCTGGCTCAGGTCCCCCTTGTGGAAACTATCCACCACGCCGGCCGGCGTGGTGATCACCCAGGTGAAGTTGGTGCCTCCCTGCGAGGCGTTGCCCAACAGATAGTTGTTGGGAATGCAGACCGTATCGGGCGCCTGTATGACCGCTTTGAGCTCGTTGGAAATACTGATCACGATCGAGGTATCCAGGGGAACATTACAATAGTTGGCGGTATCCTGCAGCCGCAGCGACACCGTATAGGTGCCTTCACCGGGGAACTGGTGGATCAGCGCGGTGTCCCGGCCCGTGACCACCGGCGAGGTGCCGTCGCCAAAATCCCACAGGAAGGCGCTGTCACTGAACGCGATATTCTGGGCGTTCGACGAAAAATTATCAAACTCATAGCGGTAGCTGTTGCAGGGGCGCTTCTTGTGCACCTCCGCTTTCAGGATGGCGGGATTGTCCCCGATCCTTACACTCAAATAGGATGTGTCGTATTCAATGCAATCACCCGGCATATATTTGATCAGCCGAACGGTATAACATCCGGCCTGGCCAAAGCGGTAGTTGAAGATGTAAGGCTTGTCCTGCGTACTGTCCTGTATTTTCTCCGCCCCGGGAATGAGGGTGCCTGCGTTCAGCTGACTGGTATCGCAGGTATTAAAGACATCCCAGGTCCATTGGTAGGCCCGTCTGCCATACAATGTATCGATAAAGGACACCGCTTCATCATTGCAATACAACTTGCGGCGGTCCAGGGTGGCCACCCCGCCCCGGACGCCGTCCAGGTCGAAAGCGATCTTCAGCCCGATCACATTGCAACCCGCCTGGTTGGAACCCGGCTTACGGCTGCCGTTCTGCCGGCTGAACACGCCCGGAGGGCCGGTGGGGAATACGGTGCCGCCCCCGCAATTTCCACAGATCGCCTCGTAGATGACCCCAGTGGGGTCAAAGCGGCTGGTGCCGCCATCCACGTGGTCGGTAAAACCGCCGTTCTGCCCGTAAGTGCTGGCGAAAAGGATGCGTTGGGCGTCTTTCTTCAGCACAAAGAAATAAAAGTCCCTGCCGTCCGGCGGCCGCGGGTTGATGGCATTGACCACCGGCATATTGTTGGTGCCGGCATTGGTGTACATCGAAGGATTCTGCGGTTCGATGTCTCCGCCCCACCCTGCCATGTACACATTTTCACACCGGTCTACCAGAAAGGCGGTAGGGGAAATATTGGGCAGGGAAGCCGGCTGTGAATTAGTGGACCCGAAGACGGTGGAATAGATATACGCCGAAAGATCGGGCTTCAGTTTGCACAGGAACTGCTTGCCGTTCAGGTTAATGTTCGGGTACTTACCGTTGTCGGTGACCTTCCATACACCTTCGGTGGTACCTCCCACATAGACGCTTCCTTCCTTGTCGGACTGGATGCCATATATCTGATCGGCTTCTTTGGTGCCCAGGTAGGTGGACCGGACGATGGACGAACCGTCGTCTTTGATCTCGGCGATGAACCCGTCCACCTTTCCCGCACTTGCGGGTTGGATGACGCCGGCGTGGGAGCCGGGAAAGTCAGTGCTTTCAGTACCGCCGGCCACATACAGGTCGCCGTTTTTGGAAAAATTGACCACATAGGCCGCATCATTGCCTTTTCCGCCCAGATAGGAGCTCCAGACCACGCCGGACAAGTTGGCGGTTGCTTTCAGCACCATTCCATCCTGGGTGCCGCCGCCAAAGGTTTTCTGAAAGCCCGTGGCCGGAAAATCCGTTGACTGCGTGGAACCCACCAGCACAATGTTTCCGGCACCGTCGATGTTCACTTCGCTGCGGGCGTCATCGCCATAGAAGCGGCGGAGCGAGTAAGTGAAGGCCCCACCGGTGGGACCGGTGTCGTATTTATCGGCAATGTTCACCCCGTCGGGCCCGGATCCTCCGATGGTCA
>DASULB010000062.1:0-9176 GCA_036278455.1 Chitinophagaceae bacterium
CGATGGCAGTCCGTTCAATGGGACGGGGATCGGCAGGGCATGGCCCCTGCTTACCGGGGAAAGGGCGCATTATGAGCTAGCGGCTGGCAACACTGCCCGCGCCGGGCAGCTGCGACGGGACATGGAGAGCTTCTCCGGCGAAGGGGGAATGCTACCCGAACAGATATGGGATAAGGATGATATTCCGGAAAAAGAATTGTTTTTCGGACGCCCCGCGGGTTCGGCCATGCCGCTGGTATGGGCCCATAGTGAATACATGAAGCTCTGCCGTTCACTCAATGACGGAGAGATATTCGATATGCCGGTACAAACGAGAGAACGGTACCTGGAAGAAAAAAAGAAATCAGGTTGCGATTTTTGGCGATTCAAGCGAAAACTCATCGCCATTGACCGTAAGAAAAAACTTCGGATAGAAACGCACGTGCCCTGCTCCCTCCGTTGGAGCACCAACAACTGGAAGACCTTCAAAGATACCGCCAGCCGTGACACGGGTATGGGCATGCACGTGGTGGACCTCAATATCAGCCGGATAAAATCCGGCAGTACGCTTGTATTTACCTTTTACTGGACCGTGAGTGAAAATTGGGAAGGAACGAATTTTGAAATCAAAGTTCTGTAGTGCATCCGGCGTTTCCGTTACAACCGCTGGGTTTCCCCTACAAGCTTTTTAAGGCTGCCCGATGAAAAATATTTCCCTCAAAGACATCGCTTCCAGGATCGGCGTTTCCCCCACGACCGTATCTTTTGTGCTTAATGGCAAAGGCCGGGAGAAAAGGATCAGCGAAGAAGTGATCGCTAAGGTGGAGAAGCTCGTCAAAGAACTGGATTACAAACCCAATCAAATGGCCCGTGGCCTTCGTACAGGACAGACCCGTACCATCGGGCTCATGGTGGAGGACATCTCCAACCATTTTTTTGCCACTTTGGCCAAGGTCATCGAAGACGAAGCCGACCGCCATGGATATGAGGTGCTCTATTGCAGTACTGAGGATAAGAATGAGCGGGCGGGGAAGTTGTTGAGGATGCTCCAATACCGGCAGGTGGATGGTTATATCCTGACGCCTACCTCGGCGCTGGAAGCCGATATCAGAAACATGCTTTCGGAAAACAAGCCGCTGGTCTTAATGGACCGTTATTTTCCGGGGCTTGAGACGCATTATGTGGTAGTGGATAATTTCCAGGGTGCTTACATGGCGGCAGATCACCTGTTGAAACAGGGATACCAAAGGATTGCCATTGTAACCACCTCATCGGGACAAACGCAGATGCAGCAGCGGCTGACTGGTTTTCGCGCGGCTTTGTCCCGCGGGGATGACCCCCATTGCGAGCCCCTGGAACTGAGCATTCCCTTTGAAAAGACCGGGAAGTATTCCATCCGGCAGATCAGCCGTTTTTTGACCGACAAAAAGCCGGACGCCGTTTTCTTTTCCACCAATTACCTGGGTATTGACGGGCTGGAAGCCATTAAAGAATTGGGTTTAAAAATGCCCAGGGAGATAGGCATGATCAGTTTTGATGATCATGCAATCTTCAGGCTGTATGCACCCAGGATCACCTGCATCGCGCAACCCCTGAAGAAGATCGGTGAACGCGTCATCGGGGTGCTGATGGACCAGATCGCTGCGGATGGACCAGCCGAAGTGAGGCAGCATGTGCTAAAGCCTGAACTTCTCATCCGGGAATCATGCGGTGAGACAGGGCAGAGCAGTAAATAAATGGCGTTATTAACAAGATAGTTCTGTGGAGAATATTACAGTATATCGATATACAGTAATTATATTAAAGGAGCCAAGTGTTTGCTTTCTACACTCCCAATTATCCTCGCATATTCGGGTATGGAATCATTAAAAGAACCTGGTTTAAAAACATTCTATTAAAAATAGATAAGGTCTGCTGTACTATTTTTTTACTTGTATGAGTCAGCTATCCGGTAGAAGGAGTGAAAATGCGAGACAAAAAATTGATGCAGAACGGACGATTCTTTAGCAAATAAATACAATATTGTATGATTGCCAATATTGTATTAATATTTGCCAAAATAATATCATATTGTTTTGTTAAAAGTTGTATGTTTGATGTGCTAAATTGTTTTAGTGGAAAATGTTTCAATATTGTCTTGTGAAAATAGTGGATAGTGTAGGGATAATATTGAAATATTTAGCATTGAGTCCCAGGGCAATTTGATATAAAAATTGGATAGGAGATATCAAGCAACGTTTAGACGCAAAGGATCGGCGTAGCGACTATTTGCGTTTTTCTGAATATACGGGTGATTGTATAGGCAGGGTATTAAAGATCAAATAGTAGAATGAAAAAAGATGTAAGAAAAGCAGTGAATGTCTTGGAGGGCTAGGAAAATAGTTTTGAGAAGAAATGTGATAATTAGGATCTATTTCATTCCGAAAAGATAAAATTCAACTCCGGATGGTATCCGGCATAGAACAAAAATGTAGCGTAAATTTTTTAGTTTTTTGTTAAAATAAATATATAACTTATGAATAGGAAGTTTATTCTCCAACGAAGAGGGTAGATAATTTATCCGATTCTTTTTAATGCGTAAAGCTTACTTGAATTCAAGCGGACTTTATTTTATTTGGTTTTAAGCAGGTAATTTCTGTAAAGGGACTTGTCTGCTGTCAAAAAAGGGAAGAGGCGGAACTCTTCCCTAAGATGCGGTGTTTTTGGAATTATTTGGAGTAAGCCTTCATTGGTCGTGAGCGCTTACTTCTATTGCGCACCTTTTCAATTGCAAAATTATGCTAAATAGAGGAAAAACTAGCCCCTTCTATCAGTTTTTAACACCCCTGATCCTATTTTTAAGCGCTTTTGTAGCCATGGCTGCAAAAGGAATAGATCCGGTTGCAAATAATTGGGTTAGGTCGACGCCACCACCCGATACAGTTCACGGCCTCATAGGAAGTTATTATAATGGAGTGCAATTTGATCAATTTGTAGCTACACGGATTGATTCTGTCATACAGTTTGACTGGGGAGGCAGTGGAATACCTATAGCCGGACTCGGCCACAATAACTTCTCTGTTCGCTGGGTGGGCTACGTAAAGGCACCTGTTACAGGTACCTATACTTTTCATACCCGTTCAGATGACGGCGCAAGGCTTATCATTAATGGATTGGTGATTCTTGATTACTGGGGTGCCTGTTGTAGAGATTTTACGGGTACTGTTTTTATGGAAGCCGGCAAGTTATACCCTATGGTATTTGAGATGCACCAGGGTGGTGGTGGAGCTGCAGCCAACTATGTGGATTGGGAAGCGCCAGGACTGAGCCGTGAATTGGTACCTAATGAAGACCTGTATGCAATAGCGCCACCTGCTGCATTGCCCAGACCGGATGTTACCCGGGATACTACTAATGGTCTTATCGGCTATTATTATAGTGACCCGACTTCGAATCCCAAATGGTTTGATACGCTGGTAGCAACCCGTATCGATCCCCAGATGAACTTTGACTGGGGCAGCGGATCACCCATGCCGGGAAGGCTGCCAGTTGATTATTTTTCGGTGCGCTGGGTAGGATTTATAAAGGCTCCCGTCACGGGTACTTATACTTTTCATACCTGGACGGATGATGGCAGCAGGCTTACGGTCGCAGGGAAAAAAATAATTGATTACTGGGGTTCATGTTGTAGCGATCATGCGGGTACTATTGACCTGAATGCCGGTGTATTATATCCCATAGTGCTCGAATTTCATGAAATTGGTGGCGGAGCGGGATCCCATTATATCAATTGGGAGGCTCCCGGCCTTCCTCTGGAGAATATACCTATCAGCGATTATTATACGGTAAAATTGCAAACCGTTTTCCAGCCAACAGTCACTCCTGCGCCGGCAATTTACGTGGATAGTGTAAAGGTAACATTGAATACATTGACCAGCGGGGCCGATATTCATTATACACTTGACGGGAGCACACCGGATGAGAACTCGCCCTTGTATACTGCTCCTGTTCTTATTACAAAGAATGAAACCATAAATGCCGTAGCATTTCATCATGGCATGGTTTCGTCTGTAATGACTTCTGCCTTTTATCGCATTATTCCACCGCCGGTTTCTAACCCAACTTTTTATCCGGGCCAGGGAATTTACTCCAATCCAATTAAAGTGTCTATCAATACTAAAGACGCAGGTGCTACTATTTATTACACGTTAGATGGCAGCAATCCTGATTCAACTTCACCCGTATATTCAGGCCCTGTTGAAATTGATTCGACCGCGAGGCTAAAATCCTACGCTGTAAAAGCCGGTATGTCGCCTTCGAGTGTGTCATCGGCTACCTATACCATTCTTCCACCGGGAGTTTCTGCTCCGGTATTTAGTGTGGCAGGGGGAAGCTATGATAATGCGCAGGTAGTCACCATTACCTCAGCCACCGCTGGCGCTACAATACATTATGCTACCAATGATAATGTCTTAAATGAAGCGTCTCCAGTTTATTCTGAACCCGTCACCATAAGTAAGACAACAACCTTAAAAGCTTATGCTGAAAAAGCAGGGATTAGAACGTCCGATGTTACGATTGCAATATATAAGATTGGGAATCAGCAATTAGCTGTGGATACTCCTCGATTCAGCATGCCGGGTGGCCACTATAGTGCTATTCAACAAATAGCTATTACAACCAAAACCAGTGGCGCAACAATATACTATACGACGGATGGCAGTATTCCTAATGATAGCTCGAACGAATTTATTGGTCCGATCCTGATTAACGATAGCGTCGTACTTAAGGCATATGCTGTAAAAGGGGGCATGACCCCTTCAACTATTACCTCAGCCACTTATGTTGTGAATGCATCAGCGCTGGATACCGGGATCATTAATGACAAATTACCAACACCTCAATTAAAGATTTCACCGAATCCTGCCGCTGACCAGGCGCGTATTAGTTGGACCAATATGATTTATACACTTGATGGCGCTTATATAACGGTAACCGATAGCAGGGGAGTGATTACTGCCAAGGTGAATATCAAAGGGGGCTATACTTATTACATCCTGAATACCAGCACTTATGCGAACGGAGTGTATTTTATCAGGGTGGTGTCCGGTAGTTCTACGTTACTTGGCAAATTGATTATAGGAAGATGATCTTGGTAAATAAAAGATTAAAAAATTTTAAAATGAGGTATTTTGATTTAAACGGCATTTTGCTAAGGAGTATAAGATGTATCTGTACCATGATCGTTCTGCTGTTGTTTGCCGTAACGTATGGTGTAGGCCAGCAGATGTCTTACAACGACGTGGATGGGCGTACTAACGCCATTAATACGGCCGTCCCTTTCCTTAGGATAGGACCTGATGCAAGAAGCGGAGCAATGGGGGACGCGGGGGTTGCTTTATCACCGGATGCGAATGCTGTTTTCTGGAATCTTTCTAAAATTCCGTTTGCCAGTCATGATATGGGTGTGTCAGTTTCTTATACTCCGTGGCTGCAAGAGATGGCTAACGATGTATTCCTTACGTATTTAAGTGGGTATAAAAAGCTGGATGATCTGCAGGCGGTGGGCGTATCAGTTCGTTATTTTGACATGGGCAATATTCAACTCACCAACTTCCAGGGTGAAGACCAGGGAAGAACCCACCCACGGGAATTTTCTATTGACGGAGGTTATGCCCGTAAATTGTCAGATCACTGGTCTCTTGGCGTGGCGCTGCGGTTTATTCATTCTGACCTGGCATCCGGTGTGAAGCAGGGGGGGACGAGCACGTTTAAGGCTGGGAATGCTTTGGCGGGTGACCTGAGCGTATATTATATTTCCAGACAACAGGATACTGTCAGTGGTCAGGGAACCTGGAGCTTCGGTGCTACGCTGACCAATCTGGGGACCAAAATCGGATATACCGAAGATAAGAGCGATAAATATTTTATTCCTTCCAACATGGCAATTGGCGGCGCCTATACTTATCAGTTAAGTAGTAAGAATAAAATTACTCTGGCCCTCGATGTAAATAAATTGCTGGTGCCAACTCCGGATACCATCGATAATGATCATGATGGTATTCCTGATTACAGGCAAAAGAATGTGGTAAGCGGGTTATTTGGTTCTTTTGGAGATGCCCCTGGAGGGTTTAAAGAAGAATTTCATGAGCTGATGTATTCCATTGGGGCAGAGTATTGGTATAATGATTTATTTGCCGTTAGGGCAGGTTACTATAGCGAATATAAAACAAAAGGAGACCGCAAGTATCTGACGGTAGGAGTAGGGCTCAAATATAAAATGGCAGGATTGAATTTTTCATACCTGATTCCTTCCGGGGGAGACATGCAGCGTAGTCCTCTTTCCAATACTTTACGGCTTTCAATATCGGTGAGTAAGTAAAATATAAAAATATTTGTCTATGCATTTCGTTATAAGACTTTGTTTAATATCTTTCCTGATTAACTGCTTAACGATGGGAACCTCGGAAGCAAAGGTTATGAAAGAAGCCCGTGGGGAAATTTCTTTTGGCAGTTTGGCACATTTTAAAGCGGACTCTACTTCCCCCAAGCAATCGACCCTGAACGGGGATACAACAAGTACAAGTACTGACTCGATCACGGCGCCTATTGATACGAATAAAGTACAGACAGCAACCTTTATAAAGAGTGGGATTGATCCGGAAAAGACGACTTTATATCCTTATGCCTCATTACAGCAGGCGTTGAAAGGAAATGTTGCCGGCATATATGTTCAGGAGCCCAGTGGCGAGCCGGGAACCGAGATGAGTATGTTCATACGAGGTACGGCAATTCCTTATATTTCTCATCAGGACGTGTATAATGCACAGCCAACTGTTATCCTGGACGGGGTGCCTCTTATCATGGACCATCCATTTGCGTTTGACGTTCAACAATATGATTATAATAGGCTGGGGCCTGCTACCAACCTTCTCTCAGCCATTGACCCCAACAATATTGCATCCATCAAGGTCTTGAAGGACTTTGGAGATGCTGCCATTTATGGTCCACGCGCGGCTAATGGCGGGGTAATTTTAATCACAACGAAAGCGCCAGTTATTGGGGGGAGAAAAATCGCTGTAAATTCTTATGTCGGATTTGTTCAAAGGCCACATATATTTACAACCAATGCACGATTTGAAAATAATTTCCGTAAGCCTTTTTACGATCGTTATGCAGGCTTGAATGATGTACTGAATTATCCCCTGTACTTACGTGATTCAACTAACCCCGCCTATTACGGTCCCTCAAACTGGACGGATTTGTATTATCAAAACAAGGTGATAAGAGGAATAGACGCCAGTCTTTCCAGTGGAACCCAAAGGGCTAATTT
Source organism: Chitinophagaceae bacterium (assembly GCA_036278455.1). Classification (GTDB taxonomy): domain Bacteria; phylum Bacteroidota; class Bacteroidia; order Chitinophagales; family Chitinophagaceae; genus FW021-bin31. Next base: position 7,292 of record DASULB010000062.1, read on the forward strand.
CCGTTTTTCTCTTGGAAATCAGCAAACGAAAAACCCGGGAGATAATACTAAAATGGATCGTTACAATGCCATGTTTGAGCTTAATATGGTACCCCTGACCGGGCTGACGTTGTCTTCCATGATTACGGCTACCAGGCTGGAACGCGTGCGTAACACTTCTCTCAGAGACCGCTTTGCAACAGTGGAATATCTTCCGGACCTGATTAGCCCCCTCCCTTCGAATAAATCCGCTTATGGGATGTTTTTGCAACAACAGGATAAGTCAATTGATAACAATAAATCAAATGTAATAACAGGCTATTTCAAGATCAATCTTAAGTTTTCAGACGATTGGCATTTTGTGTCCAATTTTGGATTTAATTATAATGAGGGTTTAAGAGATGTTTTTTACCCTACTACATTGATGGAAACAGTCAATTATGCATCCAATTATTTCGGGTATAATCAACGCATTATGTTTAACAATACGCTCAGCTGGCATCATAATTGGGACAAAATACATGATTTTACGGTCGAGGCAGGTGAAGTTTTTGAGGCGGATTTCAATCGCTATAATTATTCGTATGCTTTTAACGGTCCGAATGACCTCATTAAGATCAATGAATTGAATTCAAATCCCGGTGATTCAGCTTCTTATCTATCCGAAAAAGCTTTCCCTCGGGAACTTACTTACATGTTCCTGGACAAGGAGCATCACCGACTGTTGTCATTTTTCGGGCACGCGACATATCATTATAAAGATGCATTGGATCTTTCCGTACTTATTCGGGCAGACGGTTCTTCCAGCGCACAACCGGATAACTGGTGGTTTGTATCCCCTACGTTTTCTGCATCATGGAACATCAAGAACTCATTATTGAAAGATAATGATGCCCTGAGTCTCCTTAAGTTGCACGCCAGTTGGGGAAGAGTGGGCAGGTTAATGACGGATGATCGTTTTGGTGAAGGTCCTCAATATGTTTCGGATATGTCCTTCAATAACAACCCTGTCAAATTTTCTTATGATGCTTTTCCGGGACTATCGCGGCCTTATTCATATGGCTACATCGGATATGGGATTAAATGGCCCTATACGGACCAACTGGATCTGGGTGCAGATATTGGTGTACTTCAACAAAGGCTTAATTTGTCTATAGATGTATATAATAAGATAGATCATAATATGTTGTTAAAGGTGCCTGAAGCACAGGAATACGGTTATAGTGGTGTTTACAGAAATGGCATGGAAGTACGCAACAGGGGCATAGATGTGAGCTTTCAGGCGGATGTGCTTCCTAAGAGCAGTAAGCTGCGTTGGTATCCCGCTTTCAACTTTAATTATAATCAAAATGATTTAATGGCTTTGCCCGATGGTTTGCAACAATTGATTATAGGTAGCGGCACGAGTGCAAGGATGTTAAAGGTTGGACATGCGATAGATCAATATTGGGTACTGCAGAATGATGGGATTTATAACCGGGAAAAGGATATACCCCTCAATCCGAAAACGCAGCAAAAGATGACCTACAAAGGTACACCATTGCAGGCAGGCGATCCCATATGGAAAGACTTGAATGGCGACTATACCATTGATGACGAGGATAAAGTGATGAAGGGTCATTACCTTCCTAAGATATCCGGAGGATTCAGCAGTGATTTTGTGTACCAGAATTTCACTTTAAGTTTGTCATTTTATTATGTTACCGGTAGAGAGGTATTAAATCAGGACGTCGCTAATCATCTGGATTTTGTAAATCGGGAAGGGAATATATCCATGGATGCAATAAAAGAGGTCACCTTTTGGTCCAAAACCGAAGATTATTCACGCTACCCCATGTATAATCCCTGGAGTAAGGTACAACCCTACCAAATAGACCAGGATCTGTTTCTTGAGAACGGTTCATTC
>DASULB010000063.1:0-11125 GCA_036278455.1 Chitinophagaceae bacterium
GCGGGGAGACAAAGGAAGCAAGCCCGAATATCAATTGTGCCAGAACCGAATTGAACGCGTAATGCTCCTCCCCGCCGGAAGTCCTTAGCAGCGGATTGATCACTACCTGCAGCATGGCCATGCCGCAACCGATGAGAAATAGTGAAATGACCGCCGTAAGATAATTGGGAAACAGCGCCAGTAACAGTGCACCGATGAAAGCCACCAGAAACGCCGCGACCATGATCTTTTTTTCCTTGTATTTTTCATTCAGCATGCCCGCGGGAATGGACATCACCCCGTATGCGATAAAGAAGGCGAAGGGCAACACGGCGACAAGCGTCAGGCTGAGGTTAAACCCTTTGATGATCTCCGGCACCAGCGGACCGATGATGTTGGTCAGAAAGGAGATCACAAAAAACGTCAGCATGATCAGCGCGACGATGTAATAATTTCTTTTGGTACCGGTGGATGGTTTTTCCATGTGCTTTTTTTTGGGTGTCCTGGCCAGAGAGAACTTTTCTTTTTAAGTGCGTTACGGGACGTTCCATCCTTCAACGGTCACTGCCGGAGCCTTGCCTTCCAGATCCGGTGTATGGCAGTAACCGGACACCGACCACTCTTCTCCAGGCAGCAGTGTCATGTAATTGCCCTCCCAGAAAACGGGTACCACCGATTCATGGCTGGCTGCGTTTTTCAGGTCAAGATGGATCATGAAGGCCAGATGATCAGTCGGGTTCTTTAGTTTTACATGTACAAAGGTGGTATCCCCCTTTTTTTCGAAACTCTTTTGAACCGTTAGTTTCACCGGAGGCAGCTGCTGGAGCATGGTCAGGTCGGCGTACCCCGATTGCGGGGTGATGTACCAGGTGCTCTGTGGTTCCCTAAGCATGTCCTTTTGGGTAGACAACACGTAGAAATTGCGGCTGACCGTTTGATGCGTGCTGTCATACAGGCGCAATGCCAGTAACCAGGTTTTGCTGAGGGGCATCCTCGCCGGCAGGGTGAAGACCTGGCGGGTATGCAGTGGTGTCACGGAAGGGACGGGAAGTGTCTTTTGCATCACCTTTTTCAGATTGAAATCAAGGACCTGGATCTCCGCTGACAGACCCTTTACATCCCCCAACGTATTATTCATGACCTCCACAGTGCCATTCCCGTAATTATAAGAAATGTGCAACGGTTCACCTGCCTTGCGCGCCCCGTAAAAGGCGCCGGTGGGCATCAGGTAATAATCATAGAGCTGCCACCATAACTTTGGCCAGGAGGCGTTGTACATCCATTGGATAATACCCGTGGCACTAAAACGGTTGGACTCAAAGGCTTCATACATCGCGCGCATGCCTTCATAATTGAGATACTGGGCCTTTCGCAGGTAATCGGCCAGGTCTTTTGGTTTGCCCAGGCGCTGGTCCATCGCGTTATTGTAAGCGGTGAGGTTGTGAAAATTGCCGCGGGCAGCATGATATAGCCAGGAGCTGCCAATGGGCCAGAGGGAATCGGCCGGGATCATTTTTTTCAGGCTTTCCAGCACGGGCACCTGCGGACCGGGTCCGGTCTCGGTATTAAAACCAAACGCACCGCCATGGGTGGTGTCCTCGTACCAATAGTCAGGGGGCACGTAGTCATAAGGACCACGCATTTTTACCCGGGTGGGTCCTGTAAGGACGCTGGTGTGTTCCGCGGCGGAAGCCTCATAGGGCCGCGTGGTATCATATTGATGAAGGGTGGCCAGATACTTTTTTTCCAGGGAAGGGCGGGGCCATTTGTCACTGCCATAAAGCCACAGAAAAATGCTGGGATGGGTTCTGAGCCATAAGATCTGGTCGCGCCAGGACCGGGCAGCGACTTTGTTCTGCTCCGGAGTAAGAATGGCGCTGTACTTGTCATCCTGCTGCTTGCCGATGAGGTGGGCCCACTCCCACTGGCAGCTCAATCCCACCATGATCAGGATCCCTTTTTCATCACAAAGGTTATAGATGTGTTGATCTTTACCCCAAAAGCCCTCCATCCGGACGGCGTTCAGGTTCATATGCACAGCATAATCAATACCGGCGCGTTCATAGTCCGGTGTGGCGTTTAACAGCATGGGGTCGGTCCATCCGCCGCCTTTGATGAGTATCTTTTTTCCGTTTAACTTAAATCCGCGGTGGCCCTGTGGCGTGACATAACTGGAAACGGACCGGATGCCAAAGCGTACATGCGCAGTATCGGAAACACCCCCGTTTTCAGAAAAGGAAAGGTGGAGGTTATAGAGGTTGGGTGTCCCCAGGGTGTGCACCCACCAGATGCGCGGATGGCTCATGTGCAGCTGCGGAAAGGCGGAGGGAGTCAGCACGACTTCCCGGGATCCATAAGGGGGCAGGCTGACCTTTTGGGAAAAGGTGATGTCCTTCCCGATGGTTCCTTTCAGTGTGCCCTGCACTTTTTTAGGGGAATGGTTCCGGACAAGGGCGCGGACAGTAAGGTCCGCATCTGCGAGCGAAGGGGTATCCACCCTGGTCTGAACGAAGGGCTGGTCTACCGAGACGGCCCCGGATATTTTCAGGCGCACGTCCCGCCAGATGCCCATATTATGGTCCGGCGGTTCGGGGTTCCAGTCCACAAAGCCGAGGGTAAGATCACCGGAGTCCGGTTTGGTGATCTTGACGGCCAGGATGTTGTTTCCCGCCTGGACGAACTTGCTTATGTCAAAGCCAAAGCGGCAAAAGCCGCCCCTGACCGTATCGGAAGAGGCTATTTTATGACCGTTCAGCCAGATGTCAGCACGGTAGTTGACGCCATTGAACTGCAAACGGGTAACCTGCCCTGAAGCTATTTTATTCAGCTTGAAAGTGGTGCGGTACCACCAGGGAACATTAAAAAGACTGTCGGGAATTTTTTCCAGGTTGCGGTTAAAAAATACATTTTTGTAGACACTGTCCGCCACCAGTGAGCCCAACACGCTGCCGGGTACCATCGCAGCGTACCAGTTCTGTGGCTGAAAGGCGGCGGTTGACAAGGTGGAATCTTTGGTGGTGATGCGGGCGGAGGATTGCATTTGCCAGTGCTGGGTCAGCGCAACATTCCGGATCTCGATACCCGGGCGGTTACATGCGGCAACAATGAGGACAGGCACTAGGGAGGAAAGAAGGACTCTCCCGAATAATAAGTTCATGGTGAGCTGATTTATTTTATGGATGGCCGCTACCGGTTAGGTTCTTAACGGGCCGGACCCATAAATTTAAATAAATTCTGCCTTCCCCAGGCATTTTATTGGAATTCTTTCCTCTTCGGACAAACGCCCCTCTCTGAGTCTCAATATTATTGAATATTTGGTTGCTGTTTTAAAGGCGATTAAAAAGTACCGGAGAAATATTTCTGTGCATCTAAGGCGAACCTGCGTACCATAACCGCAATGTCATTTACTGACCGGATCAACGCTGCCTGCCTTTTATATCCGCTTCCATCGTCCGCCGGCTGAAATCGTCCATGCCGGTGATGGTTCCCGCCCCTGCCGCTCAATGGCAAGTTTTTTACGCCAGCCTTTCTTGTAAGGACGTCATCATAATAGACAGGATCAAAATCAGGCCAACTGTATGGTTACCGGTGCTTAAAAAGCATCCGCCCAATATTGCCCTCCTCCATGCCGTCAAAGTAATTTTTCAGGCCTGCCGTCCGGGTGTTGTAGATCATCTGCAGGGTGAGCGGGGACTTTTATAATACAGTCCGGCACCCACCGTAGCGTCTGTCTTTAAAGGGGGTTAGAAATTTCAAGGTCCGTCGTTTTACACAAACCGGCAGGCTTGTTGAATGGCACCGGAACGATCCCTTCTTTCCCGCATTCCCCTGACTGCAACAAGCAACGCTATTGAGGGGCCGTCAATTCAATCGGGTCTTTGTTCGCAAAGGCCTGATAAAGGACGAACGCCCCCCGGGAATCTTTTTTAACCGGCACCTCTTTTTGAACACTTCCCTGCTTTACGGTTATTTTTTTCGGATAGCTGCCGGAAAGATAGGTCTTTAAGGTCAGCGGCATATTGTACATACCGGTATCCAGGGAATTTGTCAGGGTAATCACCAGCCTGCCACCCTTTCTGGTTTCATGGAGTTTGGCGTTCATCCTTTCCCGTATATATCTGGCTACGTCCCCGAAGGTGGCTATCCAAAGATCATCCTGCCGCCGCTTCAGGTAATGAAAGTAAGCACTCAACCGTTCATGGGACAATGGTTCCCAACCCAGGCTGTCCACCCCGTGAAATACGAGCACAAGCCAGATGTTGTCGTGCGACAATGTGGTATCTATCCAGGATTTCATGCGTGGCAACGGTGTTTCGGTGACAGGGCCCCGCTGCCACTGTACATAAGCCTTGGTCAAGGTCACCGGTTTTGCCGGATTGCCACGGTTTATCTCCTTTAAGAACGTATCCGTCATCAGGTTGCGCAAAGCGGGATAAACCTTGAGCGCGGTTTTCATCACCCGCGGATCATCAATTCCAAAAGGAACCTCCGCGGAGAAGGTATAACGTTTCCCGAGGTGTTTGGTGATATCGTCCCTGCTCGCGGTCAGTTCATAGCGCATGTTTGGGGAATCCAGCACAGCCAGGTGCGCGTGGGTGACCGTATGACTGGCGAATTCATATCCCTTTGCTGCATAACCCCTGACGGCATCCCAATCCAGGCCTTTCTCACCCGATATTTCCATACTGGTATCCTTGCCCCGCGCAAGTACGCCGGCCCTTGCTTTGTTGTAAAGTGTATCCATCACCCGGTAAGCCTCCTTTTTTTTACCTGATTCATAACAGGCATCAGCCCTGTTATAATAGGCCAGGGTCCCTTTATAGCCCAGATATCTGGCTGCCGAGGCACGTTCAAAGAAATTGGCCGCATCGGTGGGCACATGGGCGGATTCATTGATGATTCCTGTGACGGGCCTGCCTATAAATTTGCCAGGATACACCGAACCGGCCACCGCGCCGGTAATTATGAAGAATGTCGCTGGCAGTTTCAATGCTTCCAGGATGGGCAGTGCACTGCTGAACTGGTGACGGGAGCCGTCATCAAAGGTAATAGAAACCGCCCCTTTTTTGCCGGATTGCCAGGGTGTGATTTCAGTGCGGCCTGCTATTTGTGCCCTTGTGGTACATCCTGCTATGGAAATCAGGAGAAAACAAAACGGGATAAGATGCTTTTTCATTATTTTTGGAGGTCTGTTTTCGGGATCGTGAGACTAAAAGTAAGCAAAATCAAGGGAGGATGGCGTTTTTATGGAACTTACTAAATGGTCCGGTGATCCGTGCAGGCTGCCGCCTCTCCTTTCAGGTCTGTGAAGTATATCCTGACAATCAGGACAGACAAATTAAATAAATAAACAACTGATGAAATATTCTTTATTATTGATGGCCCTTACGGCCCTATTGCTTGCCTCCTGCGTCTCCAGCCGCAAATACGTCAACGCAAAGATCCACATCAGTGAATTGAGGCAGGACAGCATGCGGCTCGCCAGGTCTTTGAGCAACTGCCAGGACACGACGCTGGCGCTGCACCAGAATGTAGGTGACCTCAATGACAAGCTTCAAAAACTCATTCAGGCGGCCAAAACCCAGATCTCCAGCCAGAAAAACCAACTCAACTCCTCCAAACAGCAGATCGCCGAGCAGGAGCAGAAACTGGCCGCACTGCAGGCTATCCTGCAGAAACAAAAGGAAGTGACCGAACGGCTGCGTAAAACGATCACCGACGCGCTCATGAAATTTAAATCAGATGAACTGACTGTCTTTGAGAAGAACGGGAAAGTCTATGTTTCTATGCAGGAGAAATTACTGTTCAAGTCCGGCAGCGCAGTGGTGGATCCTAAGGGAAAGGAGGCACTGTCTACCGTAGCCCAGGTGCTGAACGCCAATCCGAATATCAAAATAGAGGTGGAAGGGCATACCGATTCTATCCCGATCCGGGGAAGGTTCGCCGATAACTGGGCACTGAGCCTGGCCAGGGCGGCCTCTGTCACGCGGATTCTCACCCGGGACTACCAAGTGGATCCTACGCGCGTGACCGCCTCGGGGCATAGCAAATACGATCCGGTGGAAACCAACTCCACAGAAGAGGGAAGGGCGCACAACCGGAGAACAGATATCATACTGGCCCCCAACCTGGACGAACTCTATCAGTTGATTAATCAGCAGCAAGGCTCCCCTGCCGACACGGGAGCAACAGGGAAGAGCGCCTAGGATTTTTACCCGATCAATGCTTTCAGGAACCACCACGCCATCAGTGCGCACCATACCAGCTTGATGCCGGTACCCAGCAGAAAACCGGCGAAAGAACCCAGCGCCGCCCTCAGGGCACGGCGGTGTTTTCCGGGTTGAGCGATCATCTCCCCCACGAAGGCGCCGGCCAGGGGACCCAGGATGACACCCCAGGGACCGATGAACAACCCGGCGATCATGCCGATAAGTGCACCCCGTTGCCCGGCCTTTGTTCCACCAAAACGACGCGTGCCCCAAAGGGGTATGAGGAGGTCCGCAACCATAATCACGACGGTGATCGCGGCGGTGATCAGGAGCATTTTCGTGCTGAAGTGGGCGTATTTTGAAAAATGGAGCAACAGCAGCCCCAGCCAGGCAATGGGTGGTCCGGGAAGCAGTGGAAGGACGCAGCCCGCTATTCCTGCCAGCATGGCTACCGCCCCCAGAATAACGAGCAGGATATCCATAAGCCTGTTTTATCCAAAGATAAGCCGCAGGCGCAGAAAGTTGTCTGTTTTCCTTGTGTTTTTAAAGCCTGTATCCGTTTTTCTTTACAGTAATTCAGGGTTGTCCACCCACGCCCAGTGCCTCGTAAAAAGCATCCTGTATCTTGCCCCGGATCTCCAGGTGCTCCAGTCGCAGGTTAGAACCGCCACTCGGATTGACACGGTTGGATAGAAACACATATACCAGGTCATACTTGGGATCAACCCACACGCAGGTGCCGGTATAACCGGTATGACCGAATGTTTCGGGAGAAGCGTATTTGCAGGGATATGGGTACCGTTTGTAGATACTCTGGTCTTTGGCGGGCTTATCGAAGCCGATGCCCCGCCGGCTAACCCTGCTCTGGTAGGAAGTGAACAGCTTAATCGTAGCGGGTTTGAGATAGTGGATCTTGTCGAAGGTGCCGCCCTGGAGCATCATCTGCATCAGTGCCGCCAAATCATAGGCATCGGAAAACAGACCGGCATGGCCGGCGACACCTCCGAACAGCGCGGATCTGGGATCATGTACATCACCGTGAAGGCACTGCATACGAAAGATTTTTTCGCATTCTGTAGGCGCGATCCGGTCCAGCGGGTACCGTTCCCGCGGTCTGAACCCGGTGGCATTCATACCGATCTTATCATAAAAGGTCCGCTTCACATATTCATTCAGGGGTAACCCGGAGAGCCGTGCCACGATCAGTCCCATCAGTTGAAAGTCAATGTCGCTGTAAATATAATTGTGCAGCCTGCCTAACTTGCTGTCGCGGATCTCGGTATGCAGCGTATCCTGGTAATCCTTGCGCATATACATGTCCTCGGCCACCCGTACACTATAGGCCGAATCCCTGACCGTATGAAAAATAGCGGGGTTGGGATGCGTCCCGTCCGTGAGCATCAGCCCCAGGTAAGGATAATCGGGTATAAATCCCGCCTCGTGCATCATGACATCTTTGATCTTCAGGGAGGCCTTATCGCTTCCGCGCAACCAGGGCAGATATTCCCCAAGCGTTCCGTCGAGCTTCAACTTTCCTTCGTCATAAAGCTTCATGCAGGCCATGGTCGTGGCGCATATTTTTGTGCAGGAAGCCATGTCATAAATGGTGTTTCTGTCTACCGGTATCTTTTTGGCATAGCTCAGGGTCCCGAACGCCTTGTGATAAAATATCTTGCCATCTTTCATCGCCAGTACTTCACAACCCGGGTAAGCACCTTTGGCGATACCATCTCTCGCGATGGAGTCGACTTTATAAAGTTTTGACGGATCCGCGCCCACCTTTTTTGGCTCGGCCAGATAAGGAAGATAGGCATGCTGGTAGGAAAACGAAGTAAGTCCCCGGTTAAACGTGAATTCAGGGCAAATGGTTACCGGCAGTTTACCGCTTGGGTCAAACGCCTCGAATATCAGATCGCCCGCGATATGTTGCATCAGGCTGTCATCCTCATAGGCGGCGATGATCGCGGGACCATGACAGAAATGCTTGATGGCATAAGGGTTGCCGAAGGCAATGGTCACCGAAGGCATCTCCTGTTGCATTTGCTGCACGATGGAGATCTCCGTGGCGGAAATACCGAAGTTGTTGGCGGGATAGCGGTTATAGTTCCCTACACCGATGATCAGTTTGTCATATTGATGCTGCAGCTTTGATGCCAGCTTCGAGGCATCGTCAAAACTCTCCTCAGGATCGAAGCTGTAATCGTCTACAGGATGATATTTACGCAGCGAATTCAGCAGGGCGTCGTAGTCGCCGCCCCCGACACCCAGAAAGGCGATGCGTGCGGTATCTTTTTTCCGCAGGGGCAGCAGGTAATTCTCGTTGTTCAGTACGGTAATGGCCTCGGTATAGATCTCCCGCACCAGCGGAAGGGTTTGTGCGTTGAGGTCGGCTGTCAGGTGAGCGGTGTTTACCGGCTGGAAGTGAGCGAGACCGGCGCGGTATTTTGCCGCCAGTACTTTTTTTACCCGTCCGTCGATCGTTGCCCGGCTGAGCACCCGATCGTGGATGGCTTTCAGGACGCGCGTGATACAGGCATCCACGTTTTCAGGTAACAGCAGGATGTCATTGCCGGCCAGCAGGGCCTGCACACCGGCACGGCCGTCGCTGAAATAATCGCTGACGCCTTTCATTTCCAGGGCGTCGGTAAAAACGAGTCCCTTGAATCCCATCTGATGTTTCAGAATGCGGGTGATCGCGTGATAGGAAAGCGAGGTGGGACGGTGCAGTCTTTTATCAATGGCAGGGACATGCAGGTGCGCTACCATGATCGAGGCGACGCCGGCGTCGACCATCTGCTGGAAAGGGTACATTTCCAGGTTTTTGAGCTGTGCCATGGTTTTGTTAACCACCGGCAGCGCTTTGTGGGAATCGACATTGGTGTCGCCATGTCCGGGAAAGTGTTTGGCACAGGCGATCACACCGGTGCTTTGCAATCCCTTCATGTACTGGATGCCCCAGCGGGCGACCCGGTATTTGTTTTCCCCGTAGGAGCGATCATTGATGACCGGATTATTGGGGTTGTTATTGATGTCAACGACGGGTGCGAAATCAATCTGTACGCCCAGGCGCCTGCACTGATCGCCGATGGCTTTGCCCACAGCGTAGACAAGGGTGCTGTCCATGACGGCGCCCATGGTGAGCTGGCGCGGAAAATTGATCACGCTGTCCAGCCGCATTCCGACACCCCATTCCGCATCCATGGAGATGAACAGCGGCACTTTGGAGATGGACTGGTATTCATTGGTGAGTTCCGCCTGGCGAACCGGGCTGCCCTGAAAAAACACCAACCCACCCACATGCTTGTCGGTGATCAGTTGCTTTACCTGGTTAATGTGCGCGGCATCCTTGTTGGAGAAAGCCCTGATGAAAATGAGCTGTGCTACCCGTTGTTCCGGGGTCATTGTCTTAAATACACTGTCCACCCAATGACGTTCACTGCGTGTGGAATTCATTGCCTCGAAAGATTCAGTATCTTTTATTTTGCTGTTAGCCTTTTTGAAACGCTGTTGTCTTGTCATGCCCATGCAGACAACCGTTATCAGGATGCCTGTGATCCATAAATTTTTTTTCATGCCAATAAACATACGAGAATTTTTTTAGACCCAAAGGTTAATTTGTAATTTCGGCGAATTTACCGGTTGGAGGTGAATATCTTATGCGACTGACCGGAGAAATTCGCCACGACTTATCCACAGCGCGGCTGTGGTTAGGCTTATTCGTGTTAATTTTACCCAAAAGAGGATCACGTGCCCGATATCATTCAACGTTTACCGGATCATATTGCCAACCAGATCGCCGCAGGTGAGGTGATCCAGCGGCCGGCTTCCGCTGTAAAAGAGTTGTTGGAAAACGCGGTGGACTCCGGTGCTACCCGTATTCAGCTCATCGTTAAAGATGCGGGTAAGGAGCTGGTACAGGTGATTGATAATGGCAGCGGGATGAGCGAAGCGGACGCCCGTCTGTGTTTTGAGCGTCACGCCACCTCAAAAATCCTCCATGTGGAGGATCTGTTCCATATCCATACCATGGGCTTCCGCGGGGAGGCGCTGGCTTCCATCGCCGCCGTATCGCAGGTGGTGCTCAAAACCAGGAAAGCGGATTGCGAACTCGGGACGCTCTTGGAAATAGAGAACGGCGAGATCAAAAAACTGGAGCCGTGCGCCTGCGCGCCGGGTACCAGCATCGCGATGAAGAACCTGTTTTTCAGCGTGCCGGCCAGGAGACATTTTTTGAAGACCAACACCACCGAAATGCGTCATATCGTGGAGGAGTTTATGCATGTGGCATTGGCTTTCCCTTCCATCACTTTTATTTTTGAGGCCGGCGGGATGGAGCTTTTTCATCTTCAGGCGGCCGGTCTTAAACAAAGGATCATGCAGGTCCTGGGTAATCACTACAACCAGCGGCTGGTGAGCGTGGAAGAAAATACCGATTACCTGGATGTATCCGGTTTCGTAGGCAAGCCGGAGGCGGCCAAAAGGACCCGGGGCGATCAGTATTTTTTTGTGAATGACCGCTTTATCCGCAGCGGTTATCTGCATCATGCCCTGATGGGTGCCTTTTCGGAGCTGATACCTTCCGACAGCCATCCGATGTATGTGTTGTACATCAAGCTGGATCCCCGGCGTGTGGATATCAATGTGCATCCCACCAAACAGGAGATCAAATTTGAAGATGAAAGGCTCATCTATGCTTTTTTGCAATCCGCCGTAAAGCACGCGCTGGCGCGTTTCAGCATTGCGCCAACCCTTGATTTTGAGCTGGATGCGGATATCGAGCACCTGTCCGCCGTCAGCCAACCGTTTACAGAGCAGAAAAAAGCTGAGGCCACCGCGACTGACATTTTCAAGACGTTTACCCAAAAATACCAGGCGCATGCCATCGAATCCTCCGCCCGGTACCGGGAGACGGCCAGCCCGATGCCGGTGATGCCCGA
>DASULB010000064.1:0-3028 GCA_036278455.1 Chitinophagaceae bacterium
TAATACCGTATCCGTTCCAACAATTTGCTTAATTACGGAATCTCTTAAAACCAATACTTCCACGTGGGTCCATTGATATGCCGGAGAGGGTTTGGAGTGAGAATCAGTACAATGCTGCGTAATTAATTTTCCATCCATCATAATATTCGTACCCGGCGTACATACATTAGCATTCGGACGTGTAGCCAGGCTGTCTGACCCCAACAACTGGCACTCCACGGAAATAGGATAGTCCTGGTTTAAAGTCATGCTCTGCGGCGACTGGCAAAACAGCATTAATCCATTATTCAGGTAAGCCCATCCGGGCCCGTCTGCCACCTGTTTGCCATAAAAGCGATATTCAGCGACCAGAAGATAAGCGGAAAACTTTTTCTTGTAAAAGATATGGCCGTACCGGCCTTTTAAAGAATCGTTATATCCATCATAAGAGACTTTTAATAACCCGTCTTCCACGCGAAATGTGTTGCCAAAATTTTCGTTTAAAGGATATCCTGCAATTTTGATATCCCAGTTTTTCAGGTCTTTTCCATTGAACAGGGTAAGCCAGTTTTCGGAATAATTTTTTTGGGTACATCCCGTGATCGTAAACAAAATGCCGATACAAATTAAAGCAGTGAGATTTTTGAGCATAATTTTAGTGTTTTTTATCATTGTTATCCGATTAAATTTTTTTCTTCAGGGCTAAAGCCCAATCATGATAAAGGTTTCGCAGCCCCGCCTCTACGCCGTAAAGTCGGGATTATGGATAAATATATGAACATTATTCTTTTTGTTGGGAAAGGAACGTGACCAATGAAGCAAATTCTTTATAAGACAGGGCATTACCCAGGCCGGCAGGCATCATGGAGTTTTTCAACTCTTTGCGTTCAGCTATATCGGCTGCCTTTACTAAATGCGTGGCGCCGGTAATATCCCGCAGCACTACCCTGCCGGAGGATTGTGCAACCACAAAGCCTACGTAAGTTTTCCCATCTTTTGTTTTGATCTGCGTGGTAGCAAAGCCCTGTGAAATAGATGCATTGGGCTTTAGAATAGCCTCCGCGATCTGTTCCTTGTTCATAATGCCTCCGATTTGTCCCAGGAAAGGCCCCTTTAATTTGGCTCCTTTTTCAATGCTGTGACAGGCAATACATCCTTGCTGCCTGAATAGTCTCTTCCCCAATGCAGGATCACCTTTTATTTTTTTGATCGCTATTAACACATTTTCGATCGAAGTTTTGCCTACCTGACCTTTTTTGTTTTTAATCTTGTCCAGATCAATATTATGTTCATTATCAAGAACTAATTCTTTTTCGCCGCCAAACGGACTGATGTCCAAACGATATTTGGCATTCAGATCGGCAAAAAAGGCATGGTCAAAGGCCTTATCTTCTTTCCATACTTTAATCAGCAGGTCCTTGATAGTATCAGAAGCCTCCCAGGTGATCCCGTTGTAATATGGCCCATGCGTGTCGGGACGCGTTCCCCACCACCAGGTTCCGTCATAAGGCGCTTCTTCGTGATAAAGCCTTGCCAGGGTGAATAAGATGTTCTTTTGTAATTTTGTATCTGTTGTATTTTTAAATGCATCCATCAGCCCTGAAACGGCTTTAGGATCATGCATATAGCGTAAGGCCCAAAGGGCCAGGGTAGAATTTTCGGTGCCAATCGCTTTTACGCAGGCATCAGCTGCATGCAGGCTTACAAGCGCACGTACTGCCAAATGAGGCAGAATAATAGCCGGATCGGGTGTAGCATGCGGTCCTATTTCCCCTTTAGGAACCGGTTTGAAAGAAGACGGGACATTGATTTGAAGCAATGCCGGCACGGCTTCTTCACGACCCAGTCTTCCAAGGCCAATGACGGCTTCAGCCCGCACTCTTTCAGAACTGTCTTTTAAGGCTTCCATAAAAGGAGCAGTCGGCACATCCTTCAGATAAGGCCGGCGGTCTGCCAACGCCCGTAACGCGAATTCTCTTAATTTTTCATCCTTTGTAAGCCTTACCAGCTTGTCAATACCGTCTTCTTTTGCAGCCTGAGCATAAGTAAAAAGCCCCGCCACTCTTGCAGCAAGCGTTAAGCCTTTATTGGTAGCTACTGCCCAGCCGGCTTCTGCCGCTCTATCGTCAGACCGCAATAACAGTTCCTGTTGAGCGGCCAGCCGGCCCACTGCGCTTTCAGAAGCCAACATCACTTTCAAAGCATCTACAGAAATTCCTTTTATATCGGGAAACGGTTTGTATTGCCAATCATCCGGGACTACACGCACAGTGAAACCCTTGGTAGAATCTCCTGAGTATCCGGCGCCTGCCCAGGCGGAAAGGTACATCCTTCCCGATCCATCTACGTCCACATCCGTAATCTGTGGCATTTTTATAAACTCTTCCTGTTTTTGTGTAAACGAAGCGCCGGAAGGTGTCAGCCGGTGGATATAAAGCATGCTTCTTCCCCAGTCGCCCGTCATGGGTACATCATTGTATTTATCCGGCCAGGAAGGCTCGGCCATATAGAAAGAACCTACACCAGAGCCCCCGCCCAAGTCAACAAGAGCCGGTAAGATCTCATCCGTAAAATGTTTGAACAATGTGGGATATCCATATTCTCCCGACTGGATCTGATGACTGAAGCGTATGTTCCAGCCTCCGCCATCATTGGTATTGTCACGAGTGAAGATGTTCATGAAAGGATCAATAGCCACGTCATAAATGTTTCGGGTGCCATGGGTATATATTTCCATTTCACTTCCATCCGGACGTACCCGGACAATACCGCCGCCTAACATTGTGAGTTCTGTTCCATCTGTTCCCTTTGCCTTGTATAAGCCATAATCGCCTACAGCAATATATATCCAACCGTCTATACCCATACGGATACCATTGGTGGCATGGTCCGTGCCCCTTTTTGATAAATAGACCCTGTTACCCATGCCGGATACCAGAAGCCTGGGAGCGCCATCGGCTATACCGTCCCGGTCCTCGTCTTTATAAACAACCAGCTCCTCCCACTCGGCGGTACTGTCTTTCCTAAAATGGGTATGCAATACATAAAG